>NZ_JAPTFX010000185.1:0-7594 GCF_030985895.1 Stenotrophomonas sp. Sm6012
CCCCATGAACCTCGTGGAGCATCGCGAGAATGCCGGCCAGCGGCCGGCACTACCGGTTCGCGCGTCAGTTCATCGCCTTGATGGTCAGGTCCAGCGCGTCGCGATCGTTCTCACGCTGCAGCATGCGCGCCGGCACCGGGAACTCGGGGACGATCCAGGCGATCAGTTCCTTGTTGCCGTCGGCACGCGAGACCTTGGTGGCTTCGTAGCTCTTGCCACCCACGGTGATCGACTCCTTGCCGATCACGCGGTAGGTCATGTTCTTGATGCGCCCTTCGTCGACCATGCGATAGGTCAGCGGCTTGCCGGCGGCCAGGTCGCGGGCGATCGCCAGGTTGATCAGCAGTGCATCCATGTCACCGGCCTTCAGTGCGATCGGGCCCGCGCGGTCCGGCTTGATGTCGCCGGTCCAGGTGGCCTGGTTGCTGGTCCAGTTGTAGTTGGCCTGCACGTTGCGCTTCTTCACCAGCAGGGCCGAACGGTCCTGGCTGCTGAGCGGGCGCAGCTGGCCACGCACTTCCTCGAACACGGTGCTCTGGCTCAGGTCGGCCAGCTGGTTCTTCACCTGCAGCGTGTAGCGCCACTTGTTGGCTCCCTCGCTGCTCAGGGTCATGCTGCCATTGGCCTGCATGCCCATGTAGCTGGCCAGGTAATCGGCCTTGAACGGCTGCAGGGCCATGGCCGGCAGGCTGGCCATCGACAGGGCGGCCGCGGCGATCCAGGTGAGGGGGCGGGTCAGGGTGCTCATGCTCAGACTCCTTGGTATTCGATCAGGCGGAGGTCGACGCGGTCTTCGCCGTCTTCGCGTTGCAGGATGCGCACCGGGGTGGGGACACCGTTGGCGATCCAGAGGATGGTTTCGTTGTTGCCGCCGTTGGTCCGGTAGACCCGCAGCGCGTTGTAGGACAGGTCGCCGACTTCGACGTTCTCGGTCTGCGGCGCGGCCTGGTAGTCATGCTGGCGGACCTTGCCCATGTCCACGTAGCGGTAGTGCATGGTGGCACCTGGGCGCGCATCTCGCATGATCGCCAGGTTGATCAGCAGCGCGCTCTGGTCGCCGGGCTGCAGCGGGATCGGCTGCGCACGTTCCTTCTTCACGTCACCGGTCCACTGCGCGGTACCGGCCTGCCAGTTGTAGGTGCCCACGGCCTTCTTGCCGAGGAACAGGCCCTTGCGCACCGTGCTCTGGCTCAGTGGCGCGTAGACACCGCCGCGTTCCTCGAACACCGTGCTCTGCTCGATGTTCAGGCCGAGCACGCTGGCAAAGCCGCGGCGGCCGACCACCTGCATGTCGACCCGCCACTGGCTGCCGCCGGTGTGGGTGACCTGCATGCTGGCGTCGCCGGCCTCCTTGCTCTTGTAGAACGCCTGGTAGGTGGCGCTGAACGGCTGCAGCGGCGGCGGTTCCCATGCCAGCGCAGGCAACACCGGCGCCGCCGGCTCGGCAGGTGGCTGCACGGCAGGCACCGGCGCCGGGGAGGGCGAGGCGGCAGGCGCTTGCGCCTGGCCCCAGCCCGCAGCGGGCAATACGGCCAGCGACAGCAGCAGCGACGTGGACAGCAGGGTCGTGGTCTTCATGAAGGACAGGGACCGCAGGGAGGGGCAGGATGCCAGCCCCGCAGTCAGCGGGACGTGTGCACGGGCGTTACCGGTTCAGGTTCCCGGCGGAATCTAGGGCCAACGGGCTAAACAGGGGGTGACCGTCCAGTTGGGGCTGTCCTTCCCGTTCAGCCAGGCGGCCTGCGCACAGCAGCTGCAGGGTGGCGATCAGCAACGGGTGCTCCACCGCCAGCACGCGCTCGGCCAGCGCCTGCGCATCGTCGCCGGGCTCCACCGGCACCCGTACCTGCGCCAGCACCGCCCCGGCATCCAGTTCCGGTACCACCAGGTGAACGCTGGCCCCGTGCTCGGCATCGCCGGCCTCCAAGGCCCGCGCATGGGTGTCCAGGCCCTTGTGCAGCGGCAGCAGCGAGGGGTGGATGTTGACCAGGCGGCCCTCGAAGCGCTGCACGAAGGCGGCCCCCAGGATGCGCATGTAGCCGGCACAGACGATCCAGTCCGGTGCCGATGCCTGCACGGCATCGCCCAGCGCCTGCTCATAGGCGGCGCGGTCGCCGAACTCCTTCGGCGCGTGTGCCCAGCGCAGGCCAGGCGCCACCCGCTGCAGCGCCGCGGCGCCTGGACGGTCGGAGAACACGCCGACCACGTCGGCCGGCAGGCGGCCACCACCGATCGCGTCGAGGATGGCCTGCAGATTGCTGCCACGGCCGGAGGCCAGTACCGCAATGCGAGCGGTCATGCGACTACCGCGCCGCCTGGTTCGGTGAAGCTGGCGGCGACATCCGCACGCAGCAGCACGATCAGGGCGTATACGCCCAGCGCGATGCCCAGCGCGCCGCCCAGGCAGGCGGCACCGCCTGCGACCAGGCACAACGTACGCTGGCGGCGCTGCCCCAGCCGGTTCGCAGCGGTCAGGCTGAGCATGCCCAGTGCACCGATGGCCAGCGCCGCGACGGCGAGGATCGCCGCCAGCAGCACGGGCGGCATGCCCGCCGTGGGGTTCCGGCTTTCGCTGATGTAGCCACCCAGCGCGGCCATCAGCAGGACAACGGACAGCGCCAGCTGGATGCCGCCGTAGACGCAGAACAGGATCCTGAGCGTGTGCAGGTGGCCGCCGATCTGGAGCGCGGTCCAGCCAGGCGGCACATTCAACGGGGGCGGGAGGGAAGCCATGGAAATCTCAGCTGCGGGAAGGAACGTTGGCTTCGAAGGCCGCCTTCACCTGCGGACGCAGCAGGATGATCAGGCTGAACACCCCCAGCACCGTGCCGAGCGGCGCGAACAGGCAGGCCAGGCCGGCCACGATCAGGCACAACAGGTAGCGGCGGCGGCCGGCCAGGCAGCGCCCGGCATAGGCGACGAACGCGCCGAGCGTCACGCCACCGAACACGATGACGCAGCCGATGATGGTGAACATCCAGCCGAACAGGCGCTGCTCGGCCGGCGACGTGGGCTGGCCACCGGAGTTCATCGGCAGGTGGCCGGTCAGTGCGCTGATGCCCAGCACGATGTGGAGGATGAAGATCAGCGAGAACAGCGCGATCAGGCCGCCAACCACGTAGTGCGCGATGGACAGCATGCGCAGGTGGTCGGCATCCTGCGCGCTGAACACCGGCGCCATCGCCAGAGGCGGCGGCAGCGGGGTGGGGGACAAGGGGGGCCTTGCGTCCATGCGGGCTCCTGGGCGTGCGATCAGCCGATGTGGACGCGCTCGGCGCCTTCGGCGCTGACCACCTGGCCGATGGTCCAGTGCTCCAGGCCCTGCGCCTTGACCGCCTCGGACACGGCAGCGACCTGGTCCGGTGCGACGATCAGCACGAAGCCGATGCCGCAGTTGAAGGTGCGCCACATCTCGCTGTCGGCTACCGCGCCTTCCTTCTGCAGCCACTGGAACACCGGCGGCAGGGTCCAGGACGACGCCTGGATGTCCAGGCCGAGGCCTTCGGGCACCACGCGGATGATGTTCTCGGTCAGGCCGCCACCGGTGATGTGGGCCATGCCGTGGATGGCGGCGCCGTGCGACTTCAGCAGCGACAGGATCGGCTTCACGTACAGGCGGGTCGGCGCCATCAGCGCATCGACCAGCTTCACGCCGCCTTCCAGCTCCAGATCGGCCGGCTGGCCGGCCCGGTCGTAGATGCGGCGCACCAGCGAATAGCCGTTGGAGTGCGGGCCGGACGAAGCGATGCCGATCAGCACGTCACCGGCGGCGACGCTGGCGCCATCCTTCAGTTCGCTCTTCTCGACCGCGGCGACGGTGAATCCGGCCAGGTCGTACTCGCCCGGGGCATACATGTCGGGCATTTCAGCGGTTTCGCCGCCGATCAGCGCGCAGCCGGCCTCGGTGCAGCCGTTGGCGATGCCGCCCACGACCGCCGCGGCGGTGTCGATGTCCAGCTTGCCGGTGGCGAAGTAGTCCAGGAAGAACAGCGGCTCGGCGCCCTGCACCAGCACGTCGTTCACGCACATGGCGACCAGGTCGATGCCGATCGTATCGTGGCGGTTCAGCTGGTGGGCCAGCTTCAGCTTGGTGCCCACGCCGTCGGTACCCGACACCAGCACCGGCTCGCGGTACTTGTTGGACAGGTCGAACAGGGCGCCGAAGCCACCCAGGCCGCCCATCACTTCCGGGCGGAAGCTGCGCTTGACCAGGGGTTTGATCCGCTCGACCAGCTCGTTGCCGGCGTCGATGTCGACACCCGCATCACGGTAGGTGAGGGGGGAGGGGGCGGAAGACGGGCTGTTGGTCACGGGCGTCGGCGCTGGCAGGGGTTGAACGGGCGATTTTAACAGGCCGCATTGGCGCAAAGTCCGTATTCGGGCAACAATTCCCCCCGGATACGTCGAGCCAATGGATGTCCTGATGCGCCGCAGCCTGATTCTGACCCTGCTCATTGCACTGAGCCTGCCGGTGGCCACGATGGCCCAGAGCGGCCTGCGCACCGAGGGTGATGTCGCCACCGCCACTGGCGCGTACGAGGCCGAAGTGCCCGTCAACAGCCAGGCCGAAGCCGATCGCAACGGCGCCCTGGCCCGCGCGCTGAGCGTGGTTCTGGGCAAGTTGTCCGGCGATCGCAGCGTGATGTCCCGCCCCGGCGTGGTGCAGGCACTACGCAATGCCAAGGATTACGTGGCCAGCTACGACTACAAGCAGGACCAGAGCGTGAGCGCCAGCGGCGCCCCCAGCTTCCGTACCCTGCTGGTGGCGCGCTTCCGCGAGGATGATGTGGATTCGCTGGTGTCGGCGCTGGGCCTGCCGTTGTGGCCGCAGCCGCGGCCGAAGCCGGTGTTGTGGCTGGCCGTCGATGACGGCAGCGGCCCGCGCCTGGTCAGCGTGCAGCAGGCCAATGCCGCCCGCCCGCTGCTGAACCGCGCCATCGAGCGTGGCTACAAGCTGGGCCTGCCCAGCGGGGGCGCCGCCGAACAGGCGCTGGCCGGGGCCATCTGGCGCCAGGACAGTGCCGCCGTGGCCCGCGCCTCCTCGCGCTATTCGCCGCCGATGCAGCTGATCGGCAAGCTGTACCGCGCCAATGGCGGCTGGCAGGCGGACTGGGTCTTCGTCGACAACGGCCGTGAACTGAACAAGTGGACCAGCAAGGACGCCAACGCCATGCGCGCGATGGCCGCCGGCGCCGACGGTGCCGCCGATGCGCTGGTCAAGCGCTACGCCAAGGCCGGCGTGGCGGTCGGCCAGGCCGGGACCTACCGCGTAGTGGTGACCGGCATCAACAGCGCCGACGACTACCTGCGCCTGGCCGCTGGCCTGCGCGAGGTGCCGGTGGTGCGCAACGTCACTCCGCTGCACGCCTCGGCAGGCCAGCTGGAGCTGAGCCTGGAGATGACTACCGGCCTGGCCGGCTTCAACCGCATGCTGGGTGACAACGGCGTGCTGGTGCCGAGCGCGCCGCTGCCGGCCCTGCCGACCCCGATCGATGACACCACCGGTACTCCGGTCGCCGCGCCGGTCAGCAACGAGTACCGCCTGCGATGACTCTGACCCCTGAAGCGGAAATCGCGCAGTTCCTGCGCCGGCTGAAGTACATCCTGTTCGCCGGCCTGGTCGGCTGGGTGGTGTGGCTGCTGGCGCCGATCCTGACCCCGTTCGTGCTGGCGCTGGCGCTGGCCTGGCTGGGCGACCCGCTGGTCGACCGCATCGAGGCCACCGGCCGCTCGCGCATGACCGGCGTGGTGCTGGTGTTCGCGGCGATGGTGCTGGTGATCGTGGCCCTGCTGCTGGTGCTGGTGCCGATGATCGAGCGCCAGATCACCACCCTGATCGCGGTTGCTCCGCAGGCACAGGCGTGGCTGATGGAGAAGGGGATTCCCTGGTTCGAGCAGAAGACCGGCCTGGAAGTGATGCAGTGGCTGGATCCGGACCGCCTGATCGAATGGGTGCGCAGCCACTGGCAGCAGGCCGGCGGCTTCGCCACCACCTTCATGGGCTACGTCTCGCGCTCGGGTTTTGCGATGGTGACCTGGGTGGTCAACATCCTGCTGCTGCCGATCCTGGCGTTCTACTTCCTGCGCGACTGGGACAAGCTGGTCGAGCGCGTGGCGTCGGTGATCCCGCGCAACCACATCGGCACCATCAGCGCGCTGGCGCGTGAGTCCAACGAGGTGCTGGGCGCGTTCATCCGCGGCCAGTTCCTGGTGATGCTGGCGCTGGGCGTCATCTACGCCGGTGGCCTGTCGCTGGTCGGCCTCAAGCTGGGCCTGCTGATCGGCCTGATTGCCGGGCTGATCAGCTTCATCCCGTACCTGGGCGCGACCACCGGCATCCTGATGGCGGTGGTGGCCGCGCTGGTGCAGGCACAGGGCTTCGACCTGAAGCTGCTGATCCTGGTCGGCGTGGTGTTCACCGTCGGCCAGCTGCTGGAAAGCTACGTGCTGACTCCGCGCATCGTTGGCGACAAGATCGGCCTGCACCCGGTGGCGGTGATCTTCGCGGTGATGGCCGGTGGCCAGCTGTTCGGCTTCCTCGGCATGCTGCTGGCGCTGCCGGTGGCGGCGGTGACCAACGTGCTGCTGCGCTATGCCCACCAGCGCTACCGCCAGAGCGAGCTGTACGTGGGTGAGAAACCGGCGATCGTGCTTGATGGCGTGGTCGACCAGCCTCATATCATTCTTCCGGATGACAAGGGCCCCGACCTGAAGTGATGGGTGTGCCGCAACTGCCGCTGGCCCTGCATTACCCGCGGGACCAGCGCCTGGAGACCTTCATCGGCGCGCCGGATGGCGCGCTGGCGCAGCTGCGTGCGATCGCGGTCGGCGCCAGCCACGATTGGGTCTACCTGGAAGGCGCGGCGGGTACGGGCAAGACCCATCAGGCGCTGGCGATGTGTTCCAGTGCCGAGCAGGCCGGCCGCCTGCCGACCTACGTACCGCTGGCCAGCGCTGCCGGCCGTGTGCGCGCGGCGCTGGATGGGCTGGAGTCGCGCGAGCTGGTGGCGCTGGATGGTCTGGATGAAGTGTCCGGCAACCGCGAGGACGAGATCGCGCTGTTTGATTTCCACAACCGCGCACGCGCTGCCGGTGTGACCGTGCTGTACACGGCGCAGAAGGCGCCGGAAGAACTGGGCCTGCTGCTGCCGGACCTGCGTTCGCGTCTGGGCCAGTGCGTGCGCGTGCTGCTGCAGCCACTGGATGAGGAAGGCCGCGCGGCGGTTCTGCGCGAGCGCGCGCTGCGCCGGGGCCTGGCGATTGACGAGGCGGCCATCGAGTGGCTGCTGTCGCACACCGGGCGCGAGCTGGGTGGGTTGATCACGCTGCTGGATTGGCTGGACCGCGAGTCGCTGGCGGCGAAGCGGCGGATCACCGTGCCGTTCCTGCGCCAGGTTCTGGAAGAAGGCCGGCCGCGCTACTGAGGGTGGGGTTTGTTTGCAGGGCTGCCGCCCTGCACCCGCCGAAGCAGCGTCAACGTCAACGTCAACGTCAAAAGCTGGCTTCCTGAGGGGAGGCGGGGCGCTGTGGGCTTGCGGGGACGCCGTAAACCCATCCATGGGGGCTTGGTCGCCGCATCCATGCGGCTCACACC
>NZ_JAPTFX010000186.1:0-7567 GCF_030985895.1 Stenotrophomonas sp. Sm6012
CACCTCTGACAGATTCCGGCGGCTGTTGGTAGGTGTCGACCTTGGTCGACACGGTAGATCCACGCCATGCGTGGATGAACGTCGAATCGTTCGGAATGGGCTCTTGTAGAGTCGAGCCGTGCTCGACTGCTCCTGGCCCGGATTACTCAGGCGCCGGTCGCCACCGGGCGGCTGCTGTCGCTGACCCAACCACTCCAGGAATCGGCATAGATGCGTGCGCCGGACAACCCGGCCGATTCCATCGCCAGCAGCAGGTGGCAGGCGGTGACGCCGGAGCCACACATCAGCACCACCTGTTGCGGATCTCGGTTGCCGATCACGCCCTGCAGTTCGGCGCGCAGTTCCTGTGCATCGCGCAGGCGGCCGTCGAGGACATTCAAGGCGAACGGACGGTTGACCGCACCCGGCACGTGGCCGGCGACCGGGTCCAGCGGCTCCACTTCGCCACGGAAACGTTCGCCCGCACGGGCATCGACCAGCCAACCCGGCGCGTGCTTCAACCGCGCAGAGATTTCATCGGCATTGGCGATCTGGGTGGTATCGAAACGTCCCGGATAGGCCGGCAGCGCCGTTACCACCTCCTGCCCGGTCGCCAGCGGATGGCCGGCAGCCTGCCAGGCGGCGATTCCGCCGTCGAGCACGGCGACCTTGCTGTGACCAATCAGGCGCAGCAGCCACCAGAGGCGCGCGGCGGCCATGCTGCCGTCGCTGCCGTCGTAAACCACGACCTGGGTGTCCGGGCCGATGCCCCATTGGCCCAGCTTCGCGGCGAAGGCGTCGCTCTCCGGCAGCGGATGGCGGCCATGGCCGACGCGCGACAGGTCGGACAGGTCGCGATTGAGATCGGCGTAGACCGCACCCGGTATGTGCCCTGCAAGGTACTGGCCGCCACCGGCCTGCGGGTCGGCCAGCGATGACCGCGCATCGACCACGCGCACCGCCGTGCTGGCGGTTGCACGCGCGTCCACCACGCGCACGCCCTCACCCAGTGCAGCGGCCAGGGTGGCGACATCGACCAGGGTGGTCCACGGCGGATCGATCAGCTTCATTGCACTTGCTCCAGGCGGCGACGCAGGTTGTAGAGGATGGCCGCGGTCGCGCCCCAGATGCGCTGGCCCGGCCAGCCGTATTCGAGGACGTGGCGGATGCGGCCGCGATGATTGATTTCGACCTGGCGCAGGTTGTCGGCGGCCATCAGGTAATCCAGCGGCACCTCGAACACCTCGGCCACTTCGCTGGGTTGTGGCACCGGCACGAAGTCCGGATCGACCACCGCCACCACCGGCGTGACGCGGTAACCGGTGATCGTCACGAAGGGATCCAGATAGCCCAGCGCCTGCACCTGGCCGGGCGCCAGCGCGATTTCTTCCTGGCTCTCACGCAGCGCAGCGGCCAGTGCATCGCGGTCGTCCGGTTCGGTGCGACCGCCGGGGAACCCGACCTGGCCGCCATGGGTACGCAGGGTTTCGGTACGGCGGGTGAGGATCACCTGCGCACCGTTGGCGCGCGGCACGATGCCGGCCAGCACCGCCGCTTCCACCGGAGGTCCCGGCGGCAACAGGTCGATCAGTTCACTGCGGTTCCAGCCGTCGCCAAGCGGCGGCACGGCCAGCGGATGCAGCGCGCGCATCAGGCGTTCGTGGTCGGCCAGTGAGCCGCGCAATGATTGCTGGAGCTGTTCGCGCAGCGGTTGCACGCGATGCAGGATGCGGCTGCGTTCCTCGTTGCTCATCGACGACCACCGCGCGATCTCATCGAGATGCCGCCCGCAGCCGGCGCACCGCCGGTCCGGATCCAGCGTGCACACTCCGATGCAGGGACTTGCGACAACACGCGCCGATTCTTCCGTTGTTTGCACCCTGCAACAGTAGCGCGAATGGGCTGGATTTGCGCGCCAGGCACTGCGCAAACAAAAACGCGCCGGGGGCACCCCGGGCGCGTTTCGTTTACGGCTTCGATTTACTTGACGCTGACCAGCTTGATCTCGAACTGCACAGCCACGTTCGGCGGGAACGGGGTGCGCGGGTCGGCACCGTAGGCCTGGTCCGGCGGCAGGGTGACTTCCCACTTCGAGCCTGCCGGCATCTGCAGCAGGGTCTCGCGCATGGCCTTCATTTCGACTTCGCTGACCTTGATCGACGGAATCTGCTGGGCCGGGCGGGCTTCGGTCGGGCGCTGGCCGTACGGGAACGGACCGGCCACTTCCAGCTGCACGGTGCTGGCCTGGGTCGGCTTGGCACCCTTGCCGGCTTCGATCACGCGGTACTGGACGCCGCTCGGCAGGGACTGCACGCCGGCCTTGGCCTTGTTCGCCGCGATGAACTGATCGCTCTTGGTCTTGTTTTCGGCAGCGGCCTTTTCGTACTCGGCCTTGGCGGCCTGGGCACGGCCCTGCTCGCGCTTCTGGAACGCTTCAACGGCCGGCTTCAGCTGCTCGGCGGTGATCGCCGGCTGCTTCTTGGCGTAGGCGTCCTGCAAGCCCTTCACCACCGAGTTGATGTCCAGCTGCTCACCGCGACCGGTCAGCTCCGCCAGGTTGTTGCCGTAGTCGTAACCGAAGTAGTAGCTCAGCTTGCCCTTTTCGGACGAAACGTCCTGGGCGAAGGCATTGCCCGTCAGGGCCAGGGCCGCGACGGCGACCGCGATAGAACGCAACTTCATCAAACAGTTCTCCAGGGGTGGTAACTCAGGGACGTTCTGCGCCGCCCTGAGGCGACGGGTTAGGATAACGGGCGCAACGTGTAACCGCTACTCACGATGCAGGCTATGACCCGTCTGCGTTCGCGGAGTTCAATCTCACTTTTTTTTAACGTTCCAGGAGTTTCCCCGTGGCCGATGCCCTGATCGCTGTCGCCGACGACGGCGCCATCCGCACCGTGACCGTCCAGCGCCCGGACAAGCTCAACGCCCTCAATGCCGCGACCCTGCAGGCCCTGGCCGAGGCGTTCAGCGCCGCCGCTGCCGACCCGGAGGTGCGCGTGGTGGTACTGACCGGCGCCGGCCCCAAGGCCTTCGTGGCCGGCGCCGACATCGCCGAGATGAACACACTCAGCGCCGTTCAGGGTCGTGATTTCTCGCTGCTCGGCCAGGCCCTGATGCGCCAGATCGAGCGCATGCCCAAGCCGGTCATCGCGCGCGTGAATGGTTTTGCGTTGGGCGGCGGCCTGGAACTGGCGATGGCCTGCCACCTGCGCATCGCCGCCGATACCGCCAAAGTCGGCCAACCGGAAATCAACCTCGGCCTGATCCCGGGCTTCGGCGGCAGCCAGCGCCTGCTGCGCCTGTGCGGGCGTGCCGCCACCCTGGAGCTGTGCCTGCTGGGTGCACCGATCAACGCGGCACGTGCGCTGGAACTGGGCATCGTCAACGAGGTGGTCCCCGCCGACGCGCTGGACAACCGCGTGCAGGACGTGGCCCGCCAGCTGGCACGTTCGGCGCCGCTGGCGCTGCGTGGCCTGCTCGATGCGGTGCACGTGGGCGGCGAGTGCAGCCTGGAAGCGGGGCTGGAGTACGAAAGCGCGCAGTTCGGCCTGCTGTTCGCCACCGAGGACATGCGCGAAGGCACCAGCGCCTTCCTGCAGCGCCGCCCGCCGGCCTTCCAGAACCGCTGACGCCATGGCATCCCGACCCAACCCCACGCAGCTGTTCGCCCGGGTCCAGGCAGACGATCTCGATGGCGCCCTGCAGGCCGGGCTGATGGACTATGTCGCCCGTGCCGGCGACGAACAGTTGCTGCCCGGCCACCCCGAGTTGCCGCAGCGCCTGCAGCAGGCCCAGCAGCAGCTGCACGCCGCGTGGGCCGCGCGCGAGCGCTACCGCGCCCGCGCGGTGCGGCTGGCACGCCGGGAGGCCGAACGCGACGCACGCCGGACGCCGGCCCCGGCGCCGGACGTGAAACCGGCCCTGCCCGCGGCAGCGGCGGCCATCCTCGCCCGGGCCAAGGCCCGCGCCAGCGGCAAGGAGCAGTAATGGCCACGGTGAAGAAGACCGCGCGCGCAGCGGCGCGCCGTGGCGGCGTGATGCCGCGTGCCGACGTGGTGGAAATGTTCACCCGCCTGCGCGAACTCAATCCGCACCCGAAGACCGAACTGGAATACAGCTCGCCGTTCGAACTGCTGGTGGCGGTGGCGCTGTCGGCACAGGCCACCGACGTCGGCGTCAACAAGGCCACGCGCCGCCTGTTCCCGGTGGCCAACACGCCGGCGAAGATCCTCGCGCTGGGCGAGGACGGCCTGAAGCAGTACATCGCCACCATCGGCCTGTTCAATGCCAAGGCGAAGAACGTGATCGCCACCTGCGCGATCCTGCTGGAGAAGCATGGCGGCGAAGTACCGCGTGACCGCGACGCGCTGGAAGCGCTGCCCGGCGTCGGCCGCAAGACCGCCAACGTGGTGCTCAACACGGCGTTCGGCGAGCCGGTGATGGCGGTGGATACGCACATCTTCCGCGTGGCCAACCGCACCGGGCTGGCCCCCGGCAAGAACGTGCGCGAGGTGGAAGACAAACTGGTGAAGGCGATTCCGGCCGAGTTCCTGCTCGACGCGCATCACTGGCTGATCCTGCATGGCCGCTATGTGTGCAAGGCGCGCAAGCCGGATTGCCCGGGCTGCGTGATCGCCGACCTGTGCCGTTTCAAGGACAAGACCACGGCCGAAGCGTGACGTGGACCGTGTTGTGACGAAACAAAGACGGCGGGCACCAGGCCCGCCGTCTCGCTTTCAGACGCTGTAGTTCAGGTGATCAGAACGACAGGTCGCCCCAGACACCGAATTCCTTGGTCTTGTCGTTCTTCTTGTCGCTGGCGTTGGCCAGGTGCGTGTACTTGTACACGGTCGACAGCTTGAGGTTCTTCATGACCGGGAACTCGACGCCGACGTTCCAGTACTTGTCGCTCAGGGTCGGGTCCAGGGTCTTGCTGACGTCGGTGTCATCGTAACGACCGAACACGTTGATGCCGCCGTCGGTCACGCGCACGCTGCCCCACACCGACCAGCCGCTGGTCTTGTCGGTGGCAACGGTCAGCACGTTGTTGAGGTTCTTGGCCTGGAAGTACTCACCACCGACGCGGAAGTTGCTGTCGGCGTAGGCCACCATCGCGTTGGCGCGGGTGTAGGTGTTCTCGGCGCTCTGGATGTCGGTTTCCTTGCCCAGCTTGCCGCTGTAGCCACCGACGGCGACCACGAAGTTCTCGTTCGGGGTGTAGGCCACGCGGCCTTCCACGTCCATGCCCTTGCTGCGGGTCGGGTTCTTGTAACCGGCGCCGGACACGACCGACAGGGCGTAGTTGAAGTTGTTGCCCAGGTTGCCGAAGCCATGCAGGCCCCAGTCGGACGAGTTGCCGTACTTCAGGCGATCGGTCAGGGTGTTCTCGACATAACGCATGCCGTAGAACTTCTCGACGTACGGGATCCACGGCATGTCGGCAGCACCGACGCGCAGGTTGAAGGCCGGGTCGAAGCTGCCCTGCACGTAGGCCTTCTTGACGAACAGTTCGGTATTGCCGATGGCCGAGCTGTACTGGAAGTCGGTGGTCAGGTTGGCCGACCAGATGTCGTTGAACTTGTGGTCGACGGTCAGGTAGAAGCGCTTGACGTCCAGACCGGTGCCGCTGGCGGCGGTGTCCTTGCCGTTGCTGGTCTTGTCGATGTTGGTCAGGTCGAAGAACATGCGACCGCCGATCTTGTTGTCATTGACCAGCTTGGCCAGCTTGTCGACGCTGGTCTGGGTCTTCTGTGCACCTTCCAGGGCCTGGGCCTGGGTGATGTTCACTTCGGACTGCGCGTCGGACTGCGCCTGCAGCGCCTGCGAGTCGCTCTGCAGCTGCTGGACCTGAGCCTGCAGAGCAGCGATCTGCGCCTGCAGCTGCTGCAGCTGTGCCTGGGAAACGCCCGTGCTGGCGGGAGCTGCGAAGGCGTCGGCGGAAACCAGACCGAGGCTTGCAACGACCGCGGCGGCGAGCAAATGGGAACGCATTTTGGATTTCTCCAGAGGGTTGGAATGGCTTGGGCAGAACGCCACGCCGGCAGGCCGGTCAAGCGTTTTGCGAACATTCCGTTAAAACCATGACAGTCGAATGACAAACTGCGCACCAAACACAGGTTTCTTCGCGCGGTCATCCGTACGACGCATTAGCCGCGCCATCCTTGTCGATCCCTTGCGGCATATGGCGTGATGTATCGGGGTCGACGCGCAGGCCGCCCGCCGCGCAGTGCCCACCTGCCGCGCCGGTCCGGCACGGAGAACCCCGAATCGCTGCGGAATGCCAGGAGCCTGCGTGCACCGCGCAGGCCATCAGCGACATACAGGAAGGAGTCAAACAGGTGCGTCGTTCCTTCACGCCTCTGCTGCACAGGCGCCGGGCAGTGCTGTAACGGTTGCGTCATACAACGGTCCCTGCGCTGTCATCGAACCGTTATGGAATGTGCACCGGGCGGGTAACCCCGCATCCCAATCAACCCAGGAGCCACCCCGTGATCCACGCCTTCAAGTCGCGCGTTGCCGTTGCCGTCTTCGCAGCGTCGTCCGTGTTTGCCGCCAACGCCGCTGAAATCACCGGCGCGGGCGCCTCGTTCATCTACCCGGTGATGTCGAAGTGGTCGGCCGACTACAACGCCGCCACCAGCAACAAGGTCAACTACCAGTCGATCGGCTCCGGCGGTGGTATCGCCCAGATCAAGGCCAAGACCGTTGATTTCGGCTCGTCCGACGCCCCGCTGAAGCCGGAAGAACTGGCTGCTTCGGGCCTGGCGCAGTTCCCGTCGGTGATCGGCGGCGTGGTGCCGGTGGTCAACGTGGCCGGCATCGCTCCGGGCGCGCTGAAGCTGGACGGCACCGTGCTGGCCAACATCTTCCTGGGCAAGATCAAGACCTGGAACGACCCGGCCATCGCCGCGCTGAACCCGGGCCTGACCCTGCCGAGCGCCAAGATCACCGTCGTGCACCGTTCGGACGGTTCGGGCACCACCTTCAACTTCGTCAACTACCTGTCCAAGGTCAGCCCGGAGTGGAAGAGCTCGGTCGGTGAAGGCACCTCGGTGCAGTGGCCGGCCGGCATCGGTGGCAAGGGCAACGAAGGCGTTGCTGCCTACGTGAAGCAGATCAAGGGCGGCATCGGCTACGTCGAACTGTCCTACGCGCTGCAGAACAAGCTGTCGTACACCGCGATGAAGAATGCCGCCGGCAAGTTCGTGCAGCCGAGCGACGCCTCGTTCGCCGCCGCCGCCGCCAGCGCCGACTGGGCCAGCGCCAAGGACTTCTACCTGGTGATGACCAACGCCCCGGGCGCCGAGTCCTGGCCGATCACCGCCACCAACTTCATCCTGGTGCACAAGAAGCCGAAGAACGCTGCCAACGGCAAGGCCACCCAGGAATTCTTCCGCTGGGTCTACAAGAGCGGCGACGCCCAGGCCCGCCAGCTGGACTACGTGCCGCTGCCGGACAGCCTGGTCCGCCAGATCGAGACCTACTGGTCGCAGAACCTGAAGTAAGCAAGCGCGTTCCCCCGCAGGAACGGGATCGGCGGGTCCTCTCTCCCCCGCCGATCCCACCCGGGCGCGAGATCCTCGAG
>NZ_JAPTFX010000187.1:0-7294 GCF_030985895.1 Stenotrophomonas sp. Sm6012
GCCCGGCCCCCCCCCCCCTCCCCTTACTGCTGTCGCACTTCGATCGATCAGAAGCGCTGGGTGTACTTCATGTAGTAGAAGCGACCGATATCGAAGCCACCGTAGTAGGAGAAGCTCGAGTTCGGCTGGCTGTACATGACCGGGCCCTCGTGGTTGAACACGTTGTTGGCACCGAGCGAGACAGTGGCCTGCCACGGCAGGTTGTAACGCACCTGCACGTCGTGGAAGGTGTTCGAACCGACCTTGCGGCTCGGCTGGCCCAGGGTATAGGCCGAGCTGAAGTCAGGCAGGTTGCACTCGGTATCGTAGGAGCACGGCTCCTTCATGCCCGAGTAGTAACGCACGCCCCAGTTCACGCCCAGGTTGCCCAGGGTCCAGTCGACATTGAGGTTCGAACGGACGCGGAAGTTGGCACCCCAATCGCCGGTCGCCCAGCTGGTGTGCTGCTCGACCGGGGTTTCGGCTTCGTTGTCACGCTTGTACTCGAGGTAATCGACGTAGGTGGTCTTCCAGTCGATGACGAACTTGCCGAAGGAGAACTCCGGCAGGCGGTACTTGACGCCCAGGTCGTAACCTGCGGTTTCCTGGTAGCCACCGTTGATCAGGGTACGGGTGACGTCGACCACCTGGTTGACGGTGCGACCGTCGGTGCCGCGTTCGAAACGCTCACACGCCGACGCCACGCCCAGCACGTAGCACTGGTTGAGGATCGAGGTCACCGACTCGGCGGCGATCACGTTGTTGATGCGGATCTTCCACCAGTCGAGGCTGACGTCCAGGCCCTGCACGAAGTTCGGGCTGTACACCAGGCCTGCGGTCCAGGTCTTGGAGGTTTCCGGCTTCAGCTCCGGGTTGGAACCCGACTCGAAGGCGCTGTAGGACTGGGTGCCCGGGCCGGTCGACTGCGCACCGCCGGAGGTGATCTGGCGGAAGTTGGCCGGAACGCCGCCCGCCTGGCAGGCTGCGGCCACCGACGGGTTGCGCGCGGCCGAGCCGAAGCTGCTGTCGCACGGATCGGTGTAGGCGTCGAAGGTCTGCGACGTGCCACCGTACATGTTGGAAATGCTCGGGGCGCGGAAGCCGGTCGAGTAGGTCGCACGCACCAGCAGGTCGTCGATCGGCTTCCACTTCAGGCCGAACTTGCTGTTGATGGTGTCACCGAAGGTGTTGTAGTCCGAGTAGCGGCCGGCCATGTCGAGCGACAGCTCCTTGGCGAACGGCATGTCGGCCAGCACCGGCACGTTCAGTTCGACGTAGAACTCGTCGAGCTTGTAGCTGCCCTTGGTCGGCTTGCCGGCCAGGTCGGTGCTCAGGCCCGACTGCAGCAGTGCATCCGGGTTGTACTCGCCGCTTTCTTCGCGATGCTCGTAACCGGCCGCGATGGCCAGCTCACCGGCCGGCAGCGAGAACAGCGAGCCACCGATGTTGGCGCTGTAGGCCTTGGTGGTGTTGGTGTAGGTATCGTGGCTCGGCAGGAACAGGTAAGCCTGCAGGGCCGGATCGGCCAGCGAGCCGTTGCCGGTCGAGCCGTACGGTGCCAGCGGGTTCCACGGGGTGCAGCCGGCGATGACGTGGCCCGGGGTGCCGCAACGGGCAACGTCGCCGTCCATGAAGGACGGGCCGACCGCATTCTGCACGTTCGGAATGAACAGGTTGCCGGTTCCGGTCTTGACGCCCTTGTTCTGGTTGTAGACGTAGCCCACGTCCCAGTCCCAGAACTTGTCGCCGAACTCGAACGAACCTTCCAGGCCGGCCGAGAAGCGGAAGGTTTCCTGCTCGGACTCGGTCTGGCGCGGCATTTCCGAGGTACGACGGATGAAGTTCGCATCCGTGCCCAGCGGGTTGTAGATGCTGTCGGCCGACAGCGGGGTGCCATAGACCTCGGACTGGTACGGGTAGCCAGCGATCTGCTGGGTGGCCGTACGCTTGGTGTACAGCACGTTCGCGGTGGCGCGGATGTTGTCGGTCAGGTCGTAGTTGCCATTGGCGAACACCGAACGACGGGTCAGCTTGTTCTGCAGCCACATTTCCTGGCTGGCATTGGTGTAGTCAGCCGGGCCGAACTCGCGGAAGTCCGCCATGGTGTTGCCCGTACCATTGTTGGCGCGGGTGTACCAGTTGTCGTTGCTGTCGATCAGCACGCCGTGGTTGGACGCCGGCGACCAGCCGTTGGCATCCGAATCGGTCGGGTTCGGGTGGAAGCGACCGTTCGGGTAGCGGCTGAAGGAACGATCCTTCGCCCAGACCGGATCTTCCTTGCTGTACTCGGCACCGAAGGTGATCGAACCGCGCTCACCGGTCTGGCCGTAGACGAAGTTGTAGACCTGCTTCTCGCCGTCGCCCTGGCCGTACTGGCCGCCGTAGACGCTGGCTTCCAGGCCGTCGAAGTTCTTGCGGGTGATGATGTTGATCACGCCGGCGATGGCATCGGAGCCGTAGATCGCCGAGGCGCCGTCGGTCAGCACTTCAATGCGCTCGACCACCGAGGTCGGGATGGCAGCCAGATCGGTGTAGCCGCCGGTGCTGACGCCCATGCGCTTGCCGTCCAGCAGCACCAGGGTGCGCTCCGGGCCCAGGCCACGCAGGTCGACGTACTGGCCGCCCACTTCTTCGCCCGAGGTCAGGGCGTCAGCACGGCTGATGGCCGGCGAACCGGTCGCCGACAGGTTCTGCACGATATCGCCGACGCTGGTGAAGCCCTGCTTCTCGATGTCGGCGCGCTGCAGCGCGATCACGGGCTGCGCGGTTTCCATGCTCGCCTGGCGGATGCGCGAGCCGGTGACCGAAATGCGGTCCAGGTCGGTCGTGGCCTTCGCTTCCTGGGCGGAAGCAAAGGCCGGCGCCAGCGCCAGCGCAATGCCGGCGGGCAGCAGGCCGAGCCGCACTGCGGGATTACAAACGTTCATCAATCTCTCCAAGGTACGTGTTAGCAGCGTGTTAAAACACCCCAGCACGTTACGATTGCGTTGCGACGCTGTATTTGCGCGACCCAACCAGAGACTTTGCAGAATGTGGCGGCAGAACCCCGCCGTTTTCGCGGAAGCGCGATGCGGATTGGCCGTAGCGGGCGCGGAAGGCGCGGGCGAAGCTGCAGCAGTTGTCGAATCCGCTGGCTGCGGCGACCTCACCCACCATCATGTCGGTGTCGCGCAGCAGATCGGCGGCCCGTTCCAGGCGCAACCGTGCCGAAAGCGACTGAGGACTCTCTTCGTAGAGGCTCTGGAAGGTCTTGGAGAGATACCAGCTGGAGAAGTTGGTCAGCTCGGCCAACTCACCGATCCTCACCACGCGATGGCTGTTGCCTTCCAGGTAGAGCCTTGCGCGTTGCATGCGCCCGAACACCTGGCGCTTGCGGCTGCGCGAGCGTCCCGGGCAGCGCTGCACGTTCTCGGCCAGGCCACGTTGCAGGCTCGCCAGATGCAGCAGCAGCGGCCTCAGTGCATGGGCCGGCTGGCCACTGGCCAGCGCGTCGCGCCACAACCGCAGGCCCACCCGGGCGTCGCTGCGGCTCAAGCGGCCGCGACCGGCATACAGCCCACAGTCGGCCATCTCGGTCAGTACCCGCAGCGCTTCAACGTTCAGGTTCAGGCCCACGCACAACCCGTTGCGGCCCGCCTGCACCAACGGCCGGGACTCCTTCTCGAATGCGATCCACTCACCCTGGCGGAGCCGGAAGCGCCCTTCCTTGGCTTCGACCCAGGAACTGCCACGCACCTGCATCCACACCGTGAAGCTGCTTCCCGCCGTCTGCAGGCTGCCCAGCCGGGCGACGCCGAGGCAGGTGGGCGTGCCTTCATCGAGGGACTTGTCGAGAGAGACGGTTTGGCCGCGATCGGCCAGTGAGAGTTGACGCATGCGGGCACCACGGATTTGCCTAGTACAGGCCTCCGTTTTGCCCAATCAGGCGGCAGCGCGTCAGGAAAGTCTGCCGAGATCGCCACGAATTCGTGGCGAGAACGGCACGAAAAAATTACGAAGAGAAATTCTTCTTGAAAATCAAAAGCCTGGAGAACGCCGGGAACAAGGTCGGCGCCGGCCGAGGCAGCTGCATGACGCCGATGTCGGCACCATCGCTGACGGCCAGGGCCACGTACAGATCACGACCATCGGCGCTGGCACTGATCCCGTTGCCCGCGCTGAGCCGCTGCGCATCCAGGCAACGCTCCGGGGCCTCGACACCGGCCTCGATGCGGACCAGGGTCGTGCCACACCGGGTAGAGGTTCCCAGGTAGCCGATAGCGCCACTGCCGGCGACCGTCCAGGTGCGGTAGCGCCAGCGGCTCGGCCGGTCCTCGCTGATCTGGCGCACGCTGGCCGACGACAGCGCCGGATCGACCGACCACAGCCCGCCAGCCGCCAGGCGCGTGAACAGCACCCGCCCGCTGCCACGATCGAAACGGGCCTGCGATACCCCGTCGATGCTGGCCAGCCGGCGCCAGGGCTGCGTACTGCGATCAAACAGGCTCAACCGGGTACGCTGGTCCGCATCGCGTTCAACCACCAGCAGCTGGTCCTCGGTTGCACCGTACAGGGCCTGCAGCGGCTGCTCCGCCGGCACCGGCAACGCCTGCAGGCGCTCATCTCGCGGTGAGATCTCGTAGATCACCGTGCGCCCATGTTCATCGCGCCCCACCACCAGCAGGTGGCGGCTGTCGGCGGCCCAGTCCGGCGCCTGCCGCCCCTCTGGCCGCAGGCCCTCGATCGGCCGCAACGAGTCCGGCCGCTGCATGTCGGCCCACCACAGGGCGAAACTGCCCGAGCGATCAGAGGTGAAGACCAGCTGCCGGCCGTCAGGCGCCGCCATGGGCTGGCCATCGCGGCCACTGGAAGCGAACAGGCGCTGCGCACTGCCGCCATCGGTCGGCACCTTGAACACACCGAACTGCGCACGGCGATGAACGAACGCCAGCACCCCGCCATGCCGCGACACCGCAGGCCACTGCGCATCGTCCAGGCCGGCGTCACGCAGCGTGCGGCGTTCAACGTCGAGGTAGTACAGGCGCACTTCGCTGTCGACACGCCGCCCGAACACGATGGTGCGGCCATCATCGACCCACGCCCAGCCCCGCTGCTCGGCCGCTTCGTTGGTCAATTGCTCCGGGACGCCGCCACTGGCCGGCATCCGCCACAGGTCGCCCATCTGCGGATTGCGCACGAACACCAGCCACTTGCCATCCGGCGAGTAGCGCGGCGCATAGTCGAAGTCGTCCGCATCGACGCTGTAATCCACGGCATTCCACTGACCACTGGCCAGGTCGAGCACGCGGATGCCGCGGTGCGCATACCGCCCGACCATGCTGCCGAACACCAGCCCACGGCCGTCAGGGGTCCAGTCGAAACTGAGCAGTTCGGTGCCGTCACAGCGTGTCGCCTGGCGCAGCGCGCCGCCGGTAGCGCTGGCAATCAGCACCTGGCAGCCGCCTTCGGCGCTGAACCGTGCAAAGGCGATCTCGCGGCCATCCGGCGACCAGCTGGGAAAACGATCGCTGGCGCCCACAGGGGGGGCCAGCAACTGGCGCGCGGGCGCGTTGCCCGAGGTCTGCACCTTGATCGCTCCGCCGCCCTTGCCGTCCTCGTTGGCGCCTTCATAGGCAACCTGGGAACCATCGGGGGAGAGTGTTGGATAGGTCTCGAAGCCACTGGTGGCGGTAATCAACCGGTAGGGCCGCTGCGGGCTGCCGATCACGCGGACACCGTTCTCGACAGCCGCATCCACCGGTGAACTTGCCACTGGCGCCCGGCGCAGCAGCAGCATCGCCAGCACGATCACCGCCGCCAGCATCAACAGGCCTGCTGCCAGCAGCACCTTGCGCCGTACCTGGCGCCAGGTACGGCGCAGGCCCGGTGCCGGCACCGCAATGCCGACAGGAACCACGCCCGCGGCGCCTGCCAGCGTCAGCGGCGGATCGGCGATCTCGCCGATCTCCATCGCAGGCTCGGCCGCTTCCAGCACCTGGACCGGTACCAGCAGGCGGTAGCCGCTCTTGGCGATGGTCTCGATATAGGCCTGGCCGTTGTCGTCGTCGTTGGCAAACGCCTTGCGCAGCTGCGTGACCGCCTGGGTCAACACATCGTTGGTCGGCAGCGTGTCAGGCCACACTTCGGCAAACAGCTCCTCGCGGGTGACCACCCGGCCCGGCTGCCGCAGCAGCACGCGCAGCACGCCCAGTGCCTTCGGTGTCAGCCGGCGTGGACGACGCGCACCCACGACTTCGACCTCTCGCGAGGACAAAGTGACGACGCATTCGCCAACCTGGATGCGGTCGGCCTCGGGCGGCTGGGTTTCGCTGCTGTTCATTTTCCGATATACAGTAGGGACGGGCCTGGGCAGGTTTCACCAGCGATACCGTCCCCATGCAGGGACAACAAAAAGCCAGATTCCGCACAAAGCATCGGCGCATACCGCAAAAACAATTACGCGTACCGATATTAGCCTAAGCCGGTTACCCCGCCTATGACGGGGTCGACACTCAGGCTCTCTCTCGCCGACGCATTCACATAATCTGCATCATCATTCGCGCCCTTGCGGGCGCGAAATTTTTATCTGGCGTTCATTTTCACATGCGCCGAAGCATCGTCAGTCCGACCAGCCGCGAGACCACCAGGGCGACATACATGACGCCCGCGAACTGTTCCAGCATGACCAATGCCCGCGCCTGCGGATGCAGCGGTACCACATCGCTCAATCCGACCCCGGACAACAAGCTGAAGCTCAGATAAAGCAATTCCATCCAGCTGCGCTGCGGCCCCCCGCCCGTGCCCTGAAAACTGCCCGGGTACCACTGCTGGCACACCGCGAACGTAAACGCGAACGCCCAGGCCAGCAGGGTGAAAGTCGCGCCGGCCGCAAACAGCTCATCGCGGGTGACTTTATGGTCCTGCAGCATGTAGGCGATCAGCGCACCGGCCGTGTAGAAGTACAGCAGGCTCTCCAGCAGCTGCGCCGTGGTCAGCAGCGCGCTGCGGTCCAGCAGGGCGCCGGCCAGCGAGAACACTACCGAGGGGATCGCCAGCAGCAGCGCCAGCCAGGTGCCCAACGGACTGCGCTGCACCACCCACAGGGCAAGGCCAAGCACCGCCATCCCGAACATGCCCAGCGCCGCGCGGCCGGCGGCGGTGTCATCCAGGGCGGGATACAGCAGCACCGCCAGCAGTTGTGCGCCGAGCAGCCAGGCCGAGGGATGGCGGCGGGCAATGGCCAGCCAGCGGGTGGTCATGGCAACAGGCATGGCGTCCTTTCCCCGGGGCGATGGGCGGAGGATAGCCGGACACGGCGTGATGAACGGTCGTGCCG
>NZ_JAPTFX010000188.1:0-7269 GCF_030985895.1 Stenotrophomonas sp. Sm6012
CGGCACCGGGCCGGCCTTTGCCATGCATCCCTTCCGCCGATGCCGCCGGTGAACCGGCGGCATCGGGTCGTGCATCTACATCCGGGCTTAGAAGCGGAAGCCCACTTCGGCCTTGATCTGACGCGGCGTACCGATGATTTCGCCGGTCTCGTTGTAGCTCGCCTGCAGCTTGCCGTTGGTCTTGACGTAGTTGTAGGTGGAGAAGTTATCGAAGTTGAACACGTTGATGATGTCGATACGCGCGTACAGCTCGGTATCGCCCGGCATCTTGAACGTCTTCGTCGCCTGCAGGTCAACCGAACGGTAGCCGAAGATCTTGCCACCCACCAGGAACTTGCCGGTGGCGTTGGGCACAGCCGCCTGCGGAGTCGGCAGGGTGTAGCCGCTGGCCTGCATCACCGGGTACCAGTCGTTGACGGCAGTCGGGGTTGCCAGGGTGATCTTGCCGCCGAAGGTGATGCCCCAGAAGCCCGCGTACGAACCGGTCACCACCAGGCGGTGGCGCGGCGCGCCGTTGGAGCGGATGGTCGGGTAGTCACCGATCAGGCCGCGGTCAAACGCGTACTTCTCGTTGATGTCGCGGTTGTGGCGGGCGGTGGTCCAGGTGTAGGCGATCGAGGTGCCCCAGCCACTTTCCTTGGTGAACGGCTTCTGCGCCGACAGCAGCACCTGGGTGGCACGGGTCTTGATGCCCTGCTGGCCAATGATCAGGCTGCCGAAGCCCGGCACGTTGCAGCTCCACGCCTGGCTCAGGCCCGGATCGGTGCCGCCACACAGGCGCGGATCATCGAAGAACTGGCCGGTCGGGTAACGGTTACCCAGGGTGAAGGCAAAGCCGTCGTAGCTCAGGGTACGGGCGATGGTGGCATCGGTCAGCCACTCGCCGATCCGGTTGCTCATGCCCAGGCTGAACTGGTCCGAGTACGGCGCCTTCAGCTTGTTGTTCAGCAGGTCGACTTCCAGTCCGGCGTTGCTGGTCGCGCCGACCAGTGACTGCAGGTTGCCGATGCCGTTGAGCAGGTTCGGGTTCCAGTCATAGCAGGCGGCCTGGCCGTTGATGCAGGTACCGGTGGCCGGGTTGCGGAAGTAGATGGTCGGCTGCGGCAGGGCCAGCTTGGTGGTTTCCAGCTGCAGGTTATCGAACAGGTCACGGTCGTAGGAACGGCCGGCACCGCCATGGATCACATGCTGCTCGTCGGCATTGATGTCATACGAGAAGCCCAGGCGCGGCTGCCAGGCATCCTTGAACGCTTTGCGGTTATGGCCGTTGCTGATGTAGTCGCTGATGTCCAGGCCACCCAGCGCCAGCGAATCGGCGTAGGTCTGGCCGGCAGGCGCACGCGGATCCTGCGAATAGATGGCGTCGACCACCTGCTGCGGAGTCACGAAGTTCAGGTAGGTCGGAGTCTTTTCGTAGTCCCAGCGCAGGCCGATGTTCAGCTGCAGGTGGTCGTTGACCTGCCAGTCGTCCTGGATGAACACGCCGTACTGCTTGGACTTCGAACGGACTTCGCCGGACACCCCCGACACGCCGGTCACCGGCTTGACGAACTGCGCCTTGTACGGAATCGAATCCGGGAAGTCCGGATCGCCCAGGGAGTAGGTGAAGGTCGGGTTGATCTGTGCCGCATCGGAGGCGTACAGGTCGATCTGCTTGTACTTCACGCCCATCTTGATGGTGTGGTCGCCGGCCCACTGGATGCCATCCAGGGTCAGGTTGTCTTCGATCGACCAGCCCTTCTGGCCCTTCACCTGCGAATCCAGTGCCGAGGCGCCACCGATCTTCACCACGGTGCGGTCTTCGGGACCGTCCGGCGCGGTGTAGGTGATGCCGTTGGCCAGCGTCAGCGGGGTCGGATTGTTGAACGAATCTTCGTGAGTAACCATCAACTCGTTGTAGTAGCGCTCACCGCTGTGGTTCCAGCGCAGGGCGTAACGACGGTCGGTGTTGACCACTTCGCGGCCGGCTTCCGGCGAGGTCTGGCCACTGAACTGAGACTGGGTTTCGTCACGGTCCTGGAAAGTCAGCTCGATGCGATCATTGTCGGTCGGCTCGAAGTCGATCTTGCCGAAGATCAGGTCCTGCTGGAACGGCTGGCTGGCCGGGCCGAGGCCGGCGGCGCCGGCAGGCGGCAGCAGACCGGCGGCCGCGGTGACCGCGCCATCCGGCGCGATGGTGACCGGCAGGTCGAAGCGCTTGGCTTCATAGGTCACGAAGAAGTGGGCCTTGTCCTGGATGATCGGGCCACCCAGCGCGAAGCCGTATTCCTTCTCGGCCGAATCCTCCTTGCCCTTGTTCGGCTGGCGTTCGGCCGGGGTCATCGCGCGCATGCTGTCGTTGGTGTAACGGTAGAAGGCTTCACCCTTGAACTCGTTGGTACCCGACTTGGTCGCGGCGGTGACGGCAGCACTGGACACCTGGCCGTACTCGGCCTTGTAGTTGCCGCTGATGACCTTGTACTCGCCAATGGCCAGCTGCGGGAACGGATTGCCGGCGCTGCCGGACTGGCCGGCGACGCCGCCGCCCTTCACGTAGCTCTTCTGGCCCACACCGTCGATGTACACATTGGTGCCATCGGCATTGGTGGCACCACCGCGCAGCGAGGTGTTGCCCTTGGCATCACGGGTGAAGATCAGGCCCGGCACCGCGTCGGCGAACTCCAGGAAGTTGCGCGAGACCTGCGGGGTGGTCTGGATCTGCTGCAGGCTGACGGTCTTGCCGACTTCGGAGGTGCGCACTTCCTGCAGCAGGGTCGGTGCGACGACGTTGACGGTGTCGAGGTTGGTCGCGGCGGTCGAACCCGGGGTGCTGCTGGCCGCACCGGCGAAGTTCAGGGTGGCGGTCGAGGCCACGGTGACGGTGACCTTCTGCGACTGGCCATTGGCGACCACGTCATAGGTGCCCGGGTCCAGGCCCATCAGCGAGTAGCTGCCGTCGGCACGGATGGTGCCGCGGCGGACGGTGCCGGTGGCCACGTTGGTGGCGGTGACTTCGGTACCTGCCTGGGCGCCGGCCACCTGGCCACGAAGGCTGGCATTGGCCGACTGCGCCATGACGTTCGGAGCGGCGGCCAGCATCAGGCAGCTGACCAGTGCGGTGCTCAGCAGCCGGCGTGCCGGCGTGCGGAAGGTGGTGTGCATCATCAACTCAATCTCCGGGTGGCGGTGACCGCTTGCGCGGTCCCTGCGATCAATCAAAAAAGAAGGAACGCCTCTGGCTTCAACGGCCGGATGGCGGAGTGGTGGAATCGCGAACTATCAAGCGGGGAACCAGGGTCTGCTTGTCCCCTGTCCCGTCCGTGGAGGTGCCGTCCATCAACTGCATCAGGCGCGTCATGGCCCGATCGCCGAGCTCGGCGATGCTGACCTGCATGGTGGTCAGCGACGGGTGGACGAAACGCGCCAGTGGAATGTCATCGAAACCCGCCAGGGCGACATCGGACGGCACATGGACCCCTGCCTGCGTGAACGCATACAGGCAACCCAGGGCCATCATGTCGTTGGCGGCGAACACGGCATCGGGCAGCGCTCCGGCTGCCAGCAACTCCTGACCGGCGCGATGGCCGGAAGCTTCGTCGAAATCACCGGGCAGCTCGATGCCCTCGGCGCCACTGCCGAATGCGGCCAGCGCGTCACGGAAGCCGCGCAGGCGCTCGCGCGCGTCGAAGTTGAGGTCCGGGCCAGAAATGAACGCGATGCGGCGGTGGCCGGCATCCAGCAGGTGGCGGGTCATCGCCATCGCGCCGGCATGGTCGTCGATGCTCAGCACCGGGTGGTCCTGCCCGGGCAGATAGGTGTTGATCAGCACCGTCGGCAGCGACTGCGGCAGGTTGTCGGTCAGGAAGCCCGGGCTCTCGGCATAGGGCGACAGCACCAGCAGGCCGTCGACGCGGCCGCGCATGGCACGCAGGGCCGCGCCCTGCTGCTCCTGGTCACCGTGGTAGCTGGACACCAGCAGGTGCTGGCGGCGGTTGCGGGCAACGTTGTCGATGCCGCGCATCAGCTCGGAGAAGAATTCGCCGTACAGGTCCGGAAGCACCACGCCCACCGTATTGGTGCGGCGGCTGCTCAGGCTGCGGGCGGCGGCGTGCGGGGTGTAACGCAGCCGTGCGGCCACCTCCAGCACAAGCTGGCGGACCGGTTCGGCGACATTTTCATGCCCGTTGAGCGCGCGGGAAACCGTGGCCACGGAGACCCGGGCTTCGCGAGCGACGTCTTTGATTGTGATAGCTGCCTTGTTCACGAAGCCGCCCTCCACGGCTTGGACCTACCAGCATTGGCGCGGAATGTAAGCGTTTCCATCTGGGCTTGTAAACAGTCCGTTAGGCGAATGTCCTGAAATGGACATGGAAATCTGTCCATGGCGGGGCCCCGCAGGGACCGGCCAGGACAGTGCGGGACAAGGGCTCAGCCCTGTTCTGACGGGGTCTGTGCGCGGATGGACAAGGCGTGGATATCGGTGTCCATCATCGACCCCAGCGCGGCGTAGACCGCGCGATGCCGGGCCAGCGGGCCCAGTCCGGCGAAGCGTTCACTCACCACATGCACGTTGAAATGGCCGCGCCCGTCGCGCGCGCCGGCATGCCCGGCATGGCGATGACTGTCGTCCTCGATCTCGAGCACGCTCGGGGCCAGTGCCTGTTGCAGCGCATCACGCATCCGTGCGATCCGTTCCGCGTTCACGGCAGGACCTTGCGGAACGGACGCACCTGCACGCGGGTGTAGACGCCTGCGGCCACGTACGGGTCGGCATCGGCCCAGGCCTGGGCCTGTACCAGCGATTCGAACTGCGCGATCACCACCGAACCACTGAAACCGGCCGGGCCCGGGTCTTCACTGTCCACCGCCGGGCACGGGCCGGCCAGCAGCAGGCGCCCCTCGTCACGCAGCGCGTGCAGCCGCGCCAGGTGTTCCGGCCGCGCCTGCAGCCGCTGCGCCAGCACATCCTGGCCGTCATACCCTTCGATCACATACCACACCGGCATTTCCTCGCTTGCGTTGTCGGGTGCGCAGATTCTAGCCAATGCGGCCGCTGCCCCCGGCCCGGCTGGACACTGGCGCGACAAAGGCTTACCCTAGACTCCATTGCACGTGGCTGGATGCAGCAGCCCGTCGGTTTTTGCGGCCAACGCAGCCCCCGACGACCGTCCCGCTGCTTCAAAACCGGACCACCTGGCCGGGCCACGTAGACGACCTCCCCGTAGTTCTGTCGCTGCCGTTCCCTGCGGCGCGTCCTGCTGTTTGATATGTGTGGAATCGCGCCGATCCCGGCGTGTCTGGTGCCCTGGGGCTCCGTGGCGATGGCCCGGCGATCCTGGTGCCGCGACTGGTCCGTTGCAATCCTGATGTCCATTAGATGACTTCCGAACTCGCGCTCGACGCGAACCCGCCAACCCGGCCGCCCGCCCCCCAGCAGCAGGAAATGCCGCTGGCCGTGGTGCATGGGCAACCGGTCCTGCAGATTCCGCAGGACCTGTACATTCCGCCGGACGCGCTGGAAGTCATCCTGGATGCCTTCGAAGGCCCGCTGGACCTGCTGCTGTACCTGATCCGCCGGCAGAACCTGGACGTGCTGGACATCCCCGTGGCCGAGATCACCCGGCAGTACGTGGAATACATCACCGTGATGCGCGAGCTGCGCTTCGAGCTTGCTGCCGAATACCTGGTGATGGCCGCGATCCTGGCCGAGGTGAAGTCGCGCATGCTGCTGCCGCGCCCGGTAAGCGAGGAAGGCGACGAAGCCGACCCGCGCGCCGAACTGGTGCGCCGCCTGCAGGAGTACGAACGTTTCAAGCAGGCCGCCGAGGACATCGACGCCCTGCCCCGCCAGGACCGCGACACCAGCCTGGCACACGCCTTCATGCCCGAACGCGCTACGGTGAAGCTGCCGCCGCCGGTGGACCTGAAGGAAATGCTGCTGGCGCTGCACGACGTGCTCAAGCGCGCCGAGCTGTTCAGCGGCCACGCCATCAAGCGCGAGGCGCTGAGCGTGCGGCAACGCATGGGCGAAGTGCTCGGCCGGCTTGAAGATGGCAAGTTCTATCGTTTTGAAGGGCTGTTCACCGCTGAAGAAGGCAAGCTGGGCGTGCTGGTCACGTTCCTGGCGGTGCTGGAACTGGCCAAGGAACAGCTGCTGGACATCGTCCAGGAAGAGCCGCTGGCGCCGATCTACGTGAAGTCGCTGGCGGCCGGCAACACCAATGCCCCGCTGCAGTTCAGCAGCGAGTTCGACGACAACGACGCCGCCAATGCGGACGAGTGAGCGCTGACTGCCGATGGATCAATCGCTGATCGACCGCATTGTCGAGGGTGCCCTGCTGGCCTCCAGCCAGCCGCTCACCCTGGCCCAGCTGAAGGACCTGTTCCCGGAAGAGGAACCGGCACCGCCGGGCAGCATCGAACGGGCGCTGGAACGCCTGCGGGAAGCCTGCGCAGGCCGCGGCGTGGAACTGGTCGAAGTCGCCTCCGGCTTCCGCTACCAGGTGACCGGCGAAGTGCATGGCTGGATCAGCCGGTTGTGGACCGAACGCAAGACCCGCTACACCCGCGCCACCCTGGAAACCCTGGCGCTGATCGCCTACCGGCAGCCGATCACCCGCGGCGAGATCGAGCAGGTGCGTGGCGTGGCGGTCAGCAGCAACATCATCCAGGCGCTGGAAGAGCGCGAGTGGATCCGCGTGGTCGGCCACCGCGACGTACCCGGCAAGCCGGCCCTGTTCGGCACCACCAAGGGCTTCCTGGACTACTTCGGCCTGAAGCGCTTGGACGAACTGCCGCCGTTGTCTGAACTGAAGGACCTGGGCGAGCTGGACCCCCAGCTGGCCCTGGACCGCGACGTACCGGCCGCCGCCGGTGCTGACGGTCCGGACATCTCGGCCGGCGCCGATGGCGCTGCCGCAAACGATGATGCTGGCAGTGCCGGCAGTGACACCCCCGATTCCGCCGATGCAGCCCCTGCCTCGGCCTCCGATGAGCAAGCACCTTCGCCCTTCGATGATGGGCATCCCGATTCCGCGCCGGGCGAGCGCGCGGTGACCCTGAACGAACGCGAAGACAACGCCGTCGCGATGACGACCGTGGCTGTTGACCAAGCCGATTCCGAACCAGAGGCCGACCTCGAAACCGTCGGCCGGAGCAAAACTGATGAGTGACACCCCTCGTAACAAGCTCTCGCTGAAGCGCGAAGCCACCTCCGAACAGTTCAAGCTGGAAGAGCGCCTGCACAAGGTGCTGGCGCAGGCCGGCCTTGGCTCGCGTCGTGCGCTGGTG
>NZ_JAPTFX010000189.1:0-7192 GCF_030985895.1 Stenotrophomonas sp. Sm6012
GTGATACGGGACATAAGGGACCTCCAAGTGCGATCAAAGTATCGCTTCTTGGCGTCCGCTGACGGGGGGCCAGATCAATCCGCGCCATGGATGGCGCGGCTAAGCCTCCAGGGACGGATTCACGGCGTCCCCCGTGAACCCATGCCTCCCCGCCAAACCCTCAACCCAGCTGTTGCCGTTGCTCCGGCTCCAGCGGGTGCAGGGCCGCAGGCCCTGCAATACAAAAAAACCTACTGACTCCGCAGACGGCTGTGCTTGAAGCCGTAGCAGAAGTAGATGACGAAGCCGACGAACGTCCACACGCCCATCAGCATCCAGTTGTGCATCGTCATCGCCGACAGCAGCGCCAGGCAGCTCAGCACGCCCAGGCTGCAGATCAGCCACGCCATCGGCATGCGGAACGGACGCGGCAGGTCCGGCTGGGTGCGGCGCAGGATCAGTACGCCGGCACATACGGCGGCGAACGCGATCAGTGTGCCCATCGAAGTGAGCTCGCCGAGGATGTCCAGCGGGAACAGCGCCGCCAGCAGCGCGATGCCGATGCCGGTGATCACCGTGTTGATGTGCGGGGTGCGGTACTTCGGGTGGATCCTGGTGAACACCGGCGGCAGCAGGCCGTCGCGGCCCATGATCATGAAGATGCGCGGCTGGCCGATGATCATCACCAGCACCACCGAGGACAGGCCGACCAGCGCGCCGACCTCGACCACCCAGCGCAGCCAGCCCAGCTGCGGGTGCGCCGCCACTGCGGTCACCACCGGCTCGTCGGTGCCCAGCAGCTGGTACGGCACCAGGCCGGTCATCACGGCGGCCATGGCGATGTACAGCACGGTGCAGATCACCAGCGACAGCATCATGCCGATCGGCATGTCGCGCTGCGGGTTCTTCGATTCCTGCGCGGCCACCGACACCGCCTCGAACCCGATGTAGGCGAAGAACACCATCGCCGCGCCACGCAGCACGCCTTCCATGCCGTACTTGCCGGGGCCTTCGTTGGCGGGGATGAACGGGGTCCAGTTGCTGGTGTCGACGTACTTCCAGCCGACCACGATGACCAGCACGATCAGGCCAGTCTTGAGCACGACCATCGCCATGTTCATCGCCGAGGACTTGCTGATGCCGACGTAGCACAGCCAGGTCAGCAGCAGTACCAGCGCGGCGGCCGGCAGGTTGGCGATCGCGCCGGTCGGGCGCAGCTGCGCGTCGAGTGGCGCGCTGACCAGCGCCGCCGGTAGATGGATGTCGAACTGGCTGAGCAGGCTGAGGAAATAGCCGGTCCAGCTGACCGCCACGGCTGACGCGGAGACGCCGTATTCCAGCACCAGCATCCAGCCGATGAACCAGGCCGAGAGCTCGCCGAAGGTGGCATAGGTATAGGTGTAGGCGCTGCCCGACACCGGCACCATCGAGGCGAACTCGGCGTAGGCCAGCGCGCAGAAGGCGCAGCAGACCGCTGCCAGAACGAACGACAGCATGATCGCCGGGCCGGCGTGGTTGGCGGCGGCCTGGCCGGTGATGACGAAGATGCCGCCGCCGATCACCGCGCCGATGCCAAGGGCGGTCAGCCCCCAGGGGCCGAGGTGGCGGCGCAGGCTGAGGCCGTTGGCGTCTTCATGGGCGGCATGCGGGTGCTTGGTGGCCCACAGTTGCTTGAACATGTGTGGTGGTCTTGTCGAAGCGCGCCGCCAGGGGCGCGCGGGGAAAACGGACGGGCCGCCGCGAGGCCGGCCCGTAGGCGGATCAGGGCGACTTGGCCAGCTTGCTGTTGCGGATGCCGTAGCCCAGGTAGATCAGCAGGCCGAGCAGCGTCCAGCCAACGAACAGGTGCCAGTGCACCACGAACGCCTGCCAGAACAGGAACAGGCAGGTGGCCGCGCCCAGCGGGCAGATGATCCACACCATCGGTACGCGGAACGGGCGGTGAATCTCCGGCTTGGTATAGCGCAGCACCAGCACGCCGATGCAGACCGTGGCGAAGGCCAGCAGGGTGCCCATCGAGACCAGTTCGCCCAGCACGTTCAGCGGCACCAGGCCGGCCAATGCGGCGGCGATCACGCCGACCACGATGGTGGCGACGTACGGGGTGCGGAAGCGGGCGTGGACCTTGCCGAAGAATTTCGGCAGCAGGCCGTCGCGGGAGATGGTGTAGGCGATGCGGGTCTGGCCCATCATCATCACCAGCACCACCGAGGACAGGCCGGCGATGGCGCCGATCTCGACCAGGGTCTTCAGCCACGACAGGGTCGGGTAGGGCTCCAGCGCGGTGGCCACCGGCTTGTCGGTGCCCAGCAGGTGGTACGGCATCATGCCGGTCAGCACCGCGCAGACGATGATGTAGACGATGGTGCACACCGCCAGCGAGCCGAGCAGGCCGATCGGCATGTTGCGCTGCGGGTCCTTGGTCTCGCCGGCGGCGGTGGAGACCGCATCGAAGCCGATGTAGGCGAAGAACACGATGGTGGCCGCGCGGAACACGCCGCTCCAGCCGAACTCACCCGGCACGCCGGTGTTTTCCGGGATGAACGGCTGCCAGTTGGCCGGATCGATATGGGCCGCGCCAATGCCGATGAACAGGCAGATGACGGTGACCTTGATCGCCACGATGATCGCGTTGACGAAGGCCGACTGGGTCACGCCCACGTACAGCAGGCCGGACACCGCCGCCACGATCAGCACCGCCGGCAGGTTGAACAGCTTGCCGGAGGATACGAACTCGCTGCCGGTCCAGGCAATGGGCGCGGCGCTGAGCAGGTCCGGGAACGGCATGTGCAGCGTGGTGGTGATGAAGCTGATCAGGTAGGCCGACCAGCCCACCGCGACCGAGGCCGAGGCGAACAGGTACTCCAGTACCAGGCACCAGCCGATGAACCAGGCCATGCCTTCGCCGAGGGTGGCGTAGGAGTAGGAATAGGCGCTGCCGGAGACCGGCATCATCGCCGCGAACTCGGCGTAGCACAGGCCCGCCAGGGCGCAGGCGAAACCGGCGATGACGAACGACAGCATCACTGCCGGACCGGCGTGGTTGGCCGCGGCCTGGCCGGTCAGCACGAAGATACCTGCGCCGATCACCGCACCCACGCCAAGCAGGATGAGGTGTTTAGCCGTGAGGGTCCGTTTCAACGTGGCTTCGCCGTCCAGGCTGCCTTCGATGGGTTCGCCGGCATCGACGTGCCCGGCCGGCTGGACCGGCTTGACCCTCAACAGAGCTTTCAGCATGCAGTACTTCCTAGTGATCGGATTGGGTGGGCCGCCGATACGTTGCCGGCAACCCTGGAATGGTGAAGGCCGCGCGAACGGCCCGCTGTACCTTAGCCAAAGCTGAAGCCAACGCACAAGCGCAATCGCAACAATGAACGGCGATAATGAGCAGTATTTTTCCAGACGCCGCCCATTCATGAGCCAGACCGCCGAAACCCTTGCCGTGCTTGACGATCGCCTGCGTGGCCTGCTGCGGGACTATGCCCGTCGGGAGCCCGCCCACGACGCACTGGCTGCCGAATTCGGCACATTGTTGGATGATCCGGAAGATCCGTTCCGGCGCGAACGGCTGGCCGGCCACTTCACCGCCAGCTGCTGGCTGGTCAGCGCCGACGGGCAACGCCTGCTTCTGACCCACCACCGCAAGCTGCAGCGCTGGCTGCAGCTGGGCGGCCACGCCGACGGCGACCGTGACCTGGCCCGTGTGGCGCTGAAGGAAGCCGAGGAAGAATCGGGACTGAGCGGCCTGGTGCTGGAAGACCCGGCCATCTTCGATCTGGACAAGCACTGGATTCCAGAGCGCAAGGACGTGCCGGGGCACTGGCACTACGACGTGCGTTTCGTGATCCGTGCGCTCGGTGGCGACGCCTTCGTGCTCAGCGAGGAATCGTTGGAGCTGGCCTGGCGGCCGGTGACCGAGGTCGCGGCCGACCCAGAGTCCGATGAATCCATGCAGCGCATGGCAAACAGGTGGCTGGCACGCTGAGAAAAAAGGGGACGGAGGGGATTAAGTCGTTTATGCCACAAACGACTTAATCCCCTCCGTCCCCTTTTATCAGTACAGGATGCGCGTGCGCAGCGTGCCCGGGATCGCGGCCAGCTCGTCGCGCACGGCGGCGGCCTGTTCCTCGCCGGCGGTGATGTCGATCACCACGTAACCCACCTTCGGGTCGGTGCGCAGGAACTGGCCGTCGATGTTGACGTTGTGGCGCGAGAAGATCTCGTTGACCTTGGACAGCACGCCCGGCACGTTCTGGTGGATGTGCAGCAGGCGCAGGCTGTCGGCGTGCTCGGGCAGGGTCACTTCCGGGAAATTGACCGCCGACAGGGTGCTGCCGTTGTCGCTGTAGCGCACCAGTTTGGCCGCCACTTCCACGCCGATGTTGTCCTGCGCTTCCAGCGTGCTGCCGCCCACGTGCGGGGTCAGGATCACGTTGTCGTGGCGGGTCAGCGGCGATTCGAAGATATCGCCGTTACCCTTCGGCTCGACCGGGAACACGTCCAGCGCGGCGCCACCGACGTGGCCGCTGGCCAGCGCCGCGTCCAGCGCATCGATGTCGACCACGGTGCCGCGCGCGGCGTTGATCAGGTGCGCGCCCTTGCGCATCTTGGCCAGCTCGGTGCTGCCGATCATCCACTGCGTGGACGGCGTTTCCGGCACGTGCAGGGTGACGATGTCGGCGCGGGCGAGCAGATCGTCCAGGCTGGCTGCGGCACGCGCATTGCCCAGCGCCAGCTTGGTTTCCACGTCGTGGAAGATCACCTGCATGCCCAGCGATTCGGCCAGCACGCCGACCTGGGTGCCGATGTGGCCGTAGCCGATGATGCCCAGCGTCTTGCCACGCACCTCGTGGCTGCCGCTGGCCGACTTCGACCAGCCGCCGCGATGGCACTCGGCGTTCTTCTGAGGGATGCCGCGGGTCAGCATGATCGCCTCGGCGATCACCAGCTCGGCCACGCTGCGGGTGTTGGAGTAGGGGGCATTGAATACCGGGATGCCGGCCAGCTCGGCCGCATCCAGGTCGACCTGGTTGGTGCCGATGCAGAAGCAGCCCACTGCGATCAGCCGCTTGGCCTCGGCCAGCACCTCGGCGCTGAGCTGGGTGCGCGAACGGATGCCGACGATATGCGCCTCGGCGATGCGCGCCTTCAGTTCGTCCTCGGGCAGCGCCTTGGTGTGCGCTTCGATCTGGCTGTAGCCGGCTGCGCTGAACACCTCCACGGCGGTCTGGCTGACCCCCTCCAGCAACAGCACGCGGATATCCTGCTTCGGGAACGAGGTCTTCTTCGGCGACATGGGGCAACACGGCCAGTGGGACAGGGGCCAATCACTATGCCAGATCGCGAAGCCCATGGTGCAGTGCGCAATTGGTTGCATCCGTAGCTATCTGTACCGGTGTGGGGCTGGACGCTGGCGCGTGCCACTGGCACGCTTGCCCGTTCTTCACGCACCGCGCTGGACCGTCATGACCGATTCCCGCATTGCCTCGCTGCAGCACGCCTGTCCCGGCCTGAAACTGAAGACCGATCCGGCCGATCTGGAGCATTACGGTCGCGACTGGACCCGGCGCTGGACGCCGGCGCCGCTGGCGATTGCATTGCCAGCCACGGTTGAAGAAGTGCAGGCGGTGATGCGCTGGAGCGCGGCCGAGGGCGTGCCGGTGGTGCCGTCGGGTGGACGCACCGGCCTGTCCGGTGGCGCGGTGGCGGCCAACGGCGAACTGGTGCTCAGCCTGGAGCGGATGAACAAGGCGCTGGCCTACGACGCGGTCGATCGCACGCTGGTGGTGCAGGCCGGCATGCCGCTGGAGGCGGTGCACAACGCCGCGCTCGACCACGGCCTGATTTACCCGGTTGATTTCGCGGCGCGCGGCTCCTGCTCGATCGGCGGCAACATCGCCACCAACGCCGGCGGCATCCGCGTGATCCGCTACGGCAATACCCGCGAATGGATCGCCGGGCTGAAAGTGGTCACCGCCAGCGGCGAGCTGCTGGAACTCAACAAGGGCCTGATCAAGAACTCCAGCGGCTATGACTTCCGCCAGCTGCTGATCGGCTCGGAAGGTACCCTGGGGGTGATCGTCGAGGCGACGGTGAAGCTGACCGACCCGCCGCCGGCCAGCAATGTGATGCTGCTGGCCGTCCCCAGCTTCGAGGTGCTGATGCAGGTGTTCGCCGCGTTCCGCGCGCGCCTGCAGCTGCAGGCCTTCGAGTTCTTCACCGAGCGGGCGCTGGAGCACGTGCTGGCGCATGGTGCGCAGGCGCCGTTCGACGAGGTGCACCCTTATTACGTGGTCACCGAGTTCGCGGCCAACGACGACGCGCAGGAAGCGGCGGCGATGGCGGCGTTCGAGGACTGCATGGGCAACGGCTGGGTCAGCGACGGCGTGATCAGCGCCAGCGATGCACAGGCGGCGCAGCTGTGGCGCCTGCGCGAGGGCATCACCGAGTCGCTTGCACGCTACACGCCGTACAAGAACGATGTCTCGGTGCGGATCTCGTCGATGCCGGCATTCCTGGCCGAGACCCAGGCGCTGATCGGGCAGGCCTATCCGCATTTCGACGTGGTCTGGTTCGGCCACATCGGTGATGGCAACCTGCATATCAACGTGCTCAAGCCGGACGATACCCGCGACGTCGATTTCCTGTCGCAGTGCGAGCACGTGACCAAGCTGCTGGCGCAGGTGCTGGCTCGTTTCGATGGCAGCATTTCCGCCGAGCATGGCATCGGACTGGTCAAGAAGGGCTACCTGGACAGCACCCGCGGCCCGGCCGAGATCGCGCTGATGAAGGCAGTCAAACGCGCGTTCGATCCCCAAGCGCGGCTGAATCCCGGCAAGCTGTTCGACGTCTGAGCCGGGCAATTCCTTCACGTACCCGTTACGCTCCACGCATTCCCACAACCGGCTTCGAATCGATGACCCGTCCGCTTGTTCTGCTCGCCCTGCTGTCCCTGCCGCTGGCCGGCTTCGCTTCCAGTTTCGCAGGCACCTCGGCCGGCTCGGCCACCGGCGCATCCTCTGGTTCCTCGGCCAGCAGCTCGGGCGATGACAAGGTGGTGCAGGCCGCACGCGATGATGCTGCTGCGTTCGTCGCCAGCGACGGCCAGATCCGCGGCGCACGCCTGCAGGCCGCACTGGTCCACCTGCGCGAGCAGGATGCCGCTGCCCAGCAGCAGAGCGACCTGCAGCTGGCCCGCGCGCTGCTGGCGCGG
>NZ_JAPTFX010000018.1:0-44874 GCF_030985895.1 Stenotrophomonas sp. Sm6012
GGGCAGGACGCCCAACCCCGGTCTTGCCGTGTGCGCAGGACTGCGCAGACGAGCAAGCGGCTGCCAAGCCTACAAGGACGTACTTGCGGCGTCCCCGCACTCCGACACCGCCCCGCCAACCCACGGACTGCCCGCTCTTGATGTTGCCGTTGCTTGCAGCAGGTGCAGGGCCGCAGGCCCTGCAAAGAACCCTACCCCCGCGGGCGGCTGCGCGAGGGCACCAGCGCGAAGGTATCCACCGCCAGCTTCTCGGCATGGTTCAACCACGCACGGATCTCCAGATCATCCACTTCGTGGTCCAGCCCGAAGGACACGTTGATCTTGCCGTTGGCATCAGGCTGAACCCACTGCTGGGCCAACACCACCTTGCGCTGCGAGGACACCGCCTCGATCCAGAAACCGCGATCCGGGCGCGTGCTCGCCACCAGCTGCAGCATGTACTGGCCGGCGCGGGTACGGCGGCCCTTCTGGGTGATCATGTGTGCCTGGCGCACGCTCGGGCGCGGGCCCTGGAAGGCGTCCAGCGGTGCATCCACCGCGATGCCGCCGCGCAGGTCATTGTCGCGGTAGAGCTTGATGCCGTTGTCGCGGTTGACCAGCAGGGCGCACCAGTCGCCGTCGGCCGAGCCGTCCTCGAACGCGGTGCAGCGGTCGACGTAGGCCAGGGTGTTGTCCGGGTTCGCGTCATCGAACTGGCGCGAGGTGTTTTCCAGATACACCGACTTCAGGCCCCAGTCCTTGTCGTACTCCAGCAGCACCGGTGGCTGCACGTGCTGCAGGCCGACCACTACCTGGTCATCGCCATCGATCTTCAGTTCGCGGGTCGGTTCGCCCAGCCACAGTGAACGCGCGAAGGCGAGGTACTGCGGATAGTCCCGGCCCCCCTCGCGGCGTGCGGCCACGCTGGCACTCGGTGCGCGCTTCTCATCCAGCAGCGAACGGCCGAAGCCCATGGTCTGCAGCTTCGGGTCGAGCAGGCTGAGCAGGGTGGCGCCGGAATCGAGCGTCGAACCGTCCTCCACCGCCAGCTGGCGCGGTGCCACGCCGTTGCCGAGGAACAGCAGCAGGTTCTCGCGCTTCTGCTGGGTCAGGATGTGGGTCAGATCGTTGGGCATCGCCAGGTGGTCGGAGGCGATCACGATCAGCGTGTCCTTGCCGTACGGGCTGGCCTGGATGCGCTGCACCAGCTGCGAGATCAGCCGGTCGCTGCACTTGAGCGCGTTGAGCATGTTGATGTTGCCGTACTGGCTCTGGTAGCGCTCGCCCTTGCACGACACCGGCAGATGGCCGGCGGGATGATGGGTGTCCATCGTAAGCGTGGTCAGCATGAACGGTGAGCCCGCACGCGAGAGCTGTTCGAAGCGCTGGTAGGCGGTATCCAGCAGTACGTCGTCATGCACGCCCCAGGCCGAGTAGTGGATGCGGCCGATCTTCTTCTGCTGCTTGAACCACGCCAGGTCGTGCACTTCATCGAAGCCGTGGCTGGCCAGGAACTGGCCCTTGCCGGCGAACTGGCCGTTGGCGCCGCCCAGGTAATGATTGGTGTAGCCCTGCTGCTTCAGGTAGTCGCCCAGGCACACGGCCTTGGGCAGGAAGCTGCCCATGCGGTCCATGCTGTTCTCGTCGCCCTGCGAGGTGGTCAGCGGCACGCCGCACATCGACGACACCAGGCCGGCGATGGTCCAGCCGCTGCCCTCGGCCGAGGCCAGCCCCCGCACGTCCAGAGACTCGGAGGCCAGGCGGTTGAGGTTGGGCATCAGGCCCGGGAACACGTTCTCGTCCAGGTAGGTGCGCTCCAGGCTTTCGCCGTAGATCCAGACGATGTTGCGCGGGCGCTGCAATGGCTGCGTCGGCACCTGGTATTCGGGTGCGATACGGGCGAAATCGACCGGGCGCAGCTGCTGGTACAGGCGCTGGCCGTCGCGCGCCAGCGGGCTGATCATGATCGTGGCCACCCACACCGCCGCGAAGCCTGCAAACCAGGCAGCACCGCGGCCGGGCCGGCGCCAGCGCTTCACCCGCGTGGCAAACAACGGGAGCAGCGAGACCAGCGCCAGCACGATGAAACCGGCGATATAGCCCTTGAAGTCGGCGACACCGGCGCCTTCCATGTCGGCGCCCAGGTGGTACAGGGTGGCGGCATTGAGCCCGTCACCAGACAGCTTGTCGATCAACCACCACGCACTGAGTGCAAGCAGCAGCAGCGAGAACGCACCGGCCTTCCACCACACCCACCTGTCGGACGCGAGGAACAACCAGCACAGCAGCAACAACGACAGCAGCAGTATCCAGAGCATAGGCAGCTTCGGCAGTGACGGGGTGGTGGTGATGGACGTCGTACCGACGCGTGTCCATCCGACCGGCGCTGCCACAAGCACATCCACATGACAGGCCGATGACCCGATAGTGCATGCACGAACCTGACTGAAATGTTTGTTGAAATGACGCGCGCGGAATCACGCCCGCAAGGTAAAGCAGGCGTGAAAGGCTTCGTTGGATTGCATTAAAAACCGCATGAATACGGCGGTTTCAATGCATGCGCTAGCGGTGGCCGCGTTCCTCGCGTGCCCGCGCGCGACGATCGAACAGTAGCGCGCTGGTCACGATGCCCAATCCGAGCACCACGCCGATCAACAGCAGGATCAGCGCGATGAGCGGGTAGCCGAACAGGTGCCAGCCAGTGTCGATCTTCATCATCATCGCAGCGGCCATGATCAATGCGGCGCTGATGATGCCGGCCGCCACGCGGTTGGCGATCTTCTGCAGGTTCTCCATCAACCGTGATTCTTCCAGGCCGGTCACCTTCATCTGCAGGCGGTTCTCGGCCAACAGCGCCATGATGTCCGACAGCTTGCGCGGCCCATCGCGCAGCAGCTGCTGCAGCTCCATCGCTTCGCTGGCGATGTTGGCGGCCGACAGCGATTTCTTCAGGCGCGCGCGCATGACGTGCTGCAGCTGGCGCTCGACGATGCGGCGGGTTTCCAGCTCGGGCGCCAGCAGCCGGCACACGGTTTCCAGGTTGAGCAGCGCCTTGCCCAGCAGGCTCAGCTCCGGCGGCGTGCGCAGGCCGCAGGCGGTGGAGATGCGCACCATGTCCAGCACCACGCGGCCCTCGGAGAAACTGCCGCTGGCGGCGTAGCGCGCAATCAACTGGCCGGTCTCGCGCAGGTAGCGCTCCTCGTCGAACGCCTCCAGCCGGGTGCTGATGCTGATCAGGTCGTCGGCCACTTCTTCGCCGCGGCCATCGACGGCGGCGAACAGGATCTTCAGCAGCCGCTCGCGCAGGCGCGGCGGCATGTGCGCGACCATGCCCAGGTCGAAGATCGCCAGCCGGCCATCGGGCATCACCCGCAGGTTGCCCGGGTGCGGATCGGCATGGATCTCGCCGTGCACGAAGATCTGGTCCAGGTAGCCACGGATCAGCGCCGCGGCCAGCGGGTCCATTGATTGCTCGGTGCGGCGCACATCGGGAATCGCGTCCACGCGCACGCCGGTAGCCAGTTCCATGGTCAGCACGCGCTGGCTGCTGTAATCCCACAGCGGTTGCGGAATCCACAGCCGGCGGAATGGCTTGAGATGGCGACCAAACCGCGCCAGGTTCTCGGCCTCGGCGTGGTAGTCCAGCTCCTGCATCAGGGTCTTGGCGAACTCGTTGAGCCAGTCGCGCAGGCGCACGCGGCGGCCCACCTGGGTCAGGTGGTCGGCAGCCAGCGCGAAGCTGCGCAGCGCCTCCAGGTCCGAGCGCAGCTGCGCGGCCACCTCGGGCTTCTGTACCTTCACCGCCACCTGCCGGCCATCGTGCAGCACCGCGCGGTGCACCTGCGCGATCGATGCGCAGCCCAGCGGCTCGGGATCGAACGAAGCGAACAGCTTGTTCACCGGCGCACCCAGTTCCTGCTCGACGATGGCATGGATGCGCTCGACCGGGATCTCGGCCACCTTTTCCTGCATGCGCTCCAGCGCTGTGGCGAATTCCACCGGCACCATGTCCGGTCGCGTGGACAGCATCTGGCCCAGTTTGACGAAGGTCGGCCCCAGCGCTTCCAGATCGCTGACGAACTGTTCCGGGTTGCCGTCGGCGGGCACGTCGGCCTGGTGGCTGGCAGCATCCAGGTTCATGCCCGAGAACACCCCCGAATGGCGGTAGCGCATCAGCAGGCGCAGGATCTGGCTGCGCCGGTTCATGCCCTTGACCAGCGGGGGATTGCCATTGGCGGTGGGCGGATTGCTCAAGCGACACTCCCATGCGACAAAGTTGGTAGTGCCGGCCGCTGGCCGGCAATGTCCAGATTCCGCAGTGTCGCCGGGGGGCGGTAGGCACGCGGTGAATCCGACCGCTTCCGCAGCGGCCCCGGTATCGGTCAGAATCCGCTCATTCCCTCACTTGGATGCCCCATGGCCGGTGCCAGCCTGTTCGCCCTGCTCGACGATATCGCCTCCCTGCTTGACGATGTCTCGGTGCTGACCAAGGTGGCGGCGAAGAAGACCGCGGGTGTGCTGGGCGACGACCTGGCGCTGAACGCGCAGCAGGTGACCGGGGTCAACGCCAACCGCGAGCTGCCGGTGGTGTGGGCGGTGGCCAAGGGGTCGCTGGTCAACAAGGTGATCCTGGTGCCGGCTGCGCTGGCGATCAGTGCGCTGGAGGCGTGGCTGCACAGCCGTGGCTGGAACGTGCCGCTGATCGTGCCGTTGATGATGATCGGTGGCGCCTTCCTGTGCTTTGAAGGCGTGGAGAAACTGGCACACCGCTTCCTGCACTCATCCGATGACGACGCCGAGCGCCAGGCCGAGCGGCGCAAGGCGCTGGCCGACGCGCAGGTGGACATGGTGGCGTGGGAGAAGGACAAGGTGAAGGGGGCGATCCGCACCGACTTCATCCTCTCGGCCGAGATCATCGTGTTGACCCTGGGCGTGGTGGCCACCGCGACCTTCACCAACCAGCTGCTGACGCTGGCGGTGGTCGCACTGGCAATGACGATCTTCGTCTACGGACTGGTGGCGGGCATCGTCAAGCTCGACGACGTCGGCCTGTACCTGTCGCGCAAGGGCGGCGCGATTGCGGCGTTCGGTCGTGGCCTGGTTGCCTCTGCACCGTGGCTGATGAAGTTCCTGTCGGTAGCCGGCACCATCGCCATGTTCCTGGTCGGTGGCGGCATCCTGGTGCACAACGTGCCGGCACTGCATCACGCGGTGCAGGCACTGGGCGGCGAGGGCCAGTGGGGCTGGCTGGTCAGCGCGGTGGGCAACATGGTGGTCGGCGTCATCGCCGGTACCATCGTGCTGGCGGCGGTGAGCGGCTTCCAGAAGCTGCGCGGGAAGTAAGCGGCGACGGGGTCCCCGGTGGAGGCCGGCCTTGGTCGGCGCTTTGTTTCCCGCACGTGCCAACCAAGGTTGGCACCCACCGAAGCGGTTCACGGGGGCCGGGCGCTATCCCGCCTGCACCCGGTTCTTGCCTTGTCGCTTGGCCGCGTACAACGCATCATCGGCGCGCCGCAGCAGCGCTTCGGCGTCGTCGCCGGGCTGCCATTGGGCCAGCCCCGCACTGAAATGCACCGGCACACGCTTCTCCTGCACGGTCAGCACGCGGTGTGCCAGCGAGCGTTGCAGCCGCTGCACCGTGGCCATGCTGTCAGCGCCCTGGGTTTCCGGCAGCACCAGCACGAACTCGTCCCCGCCCAGTCGCGCGATGCCATCGGTGGCGCGCAGCAGCAGCTTGCATACGGACACCAGGTGCTGCAGCAGCGCATCGCCACCGGCATGGCCATGCGCATCGTTGGTCTGGTGGAAATCATCCAGATCGATCACTGCCACGCCCAGCGGCGAGTTGTTGCGCGCGGCACGCGCCAGCTCGCGTTGCAGCAGCTCTTCCAGGCCACGGCGGTTCAATGCCTGGGTCAGTGGATCGATGCGCGCCAGATCGCCGGCCGCGCGCAGTTCCTGCTCCAGCTCGGCGATGCGTTGTTCGGCACGTTCCACTTCCTGGCGCGCATTGGCCAGGTGGTCGCGCGCCTGCGCGGCTTGCTGCTGCACCTTGCCGGTGTCGCGCATCACGTCCTGCAGCAGCTGGTTGAGGTCGGCGATGCTGCGCGCTTCGCGCAGCTGCAACGCGTAGCTACCGATGCGATCGTGGTATTCGCCGGTGCTGGCAGCCATGCCATCCATGCGCTCGATGAACTCGCCCATCAGCCCGCGCATCGCTGCCTTTGAATCGTCGATGCCCTGGCGCAGCAGGCCTTGCTTGTAGATCACTTCGCGCAGCTCGGCGCGGGTGCGCTCGACGGCTTCGGCCTCCAGCGGCCCGTCCAGCAGCTGGCGTACCGCGGCGATCTGGCCCTGCAGCCAGCTGCGGTCGTCCAGCAGTTCGCTCACGTTCTCCAGCAGCAGCGCGAACAGCTCCAGCAGCAGCGCCTGCTGCTCCTGCCAGCTCTCCGCGCGCACGCCGACCTGGTGGCCGAGTTCGCGCACGCCCTGTTCAATCGGCTCCAGAGCGGTGCCCGGCTGCCACTGGCGCAGGCGCAGGGCGAGCGCCTGTGCCTGTTCGCGCAGGTCCGGGTCGTGCTGCAGCAGTGCGACCACCGCGCCGCCCAGCAGCAGCCGCAGCTGCTCGGACAAGCGCAGGCTTTCGGGCTGCCCGTCCGGCGAATGCTGCTCGATGGTGCGGATGTACTTGTCGATCAACTGCCGCATCGCGCGCCCGTAGCGCGGCCAATCGGCACTGGCCTGCGCCGATTGCAGGCGGTCGCCCATGTCGCCAAGCTCGCCGGGCAGAGTGGCCATGCCGTTGGCGAACGCGGCCAGCAGCGGCTCCGGTGCATCGGCGCCAGCAAACAGCTGCTGCAGGGCCACGCCACCGCCGCCCTGCAGCACCACGCGGTCGCCCAGCCCGTCATCCACCACCGCGCGCACGCGTGCCGGCGGCCCAAGGGCAGTACCGGGGGCGGGGCGGTGGTCGGGCTGGTCCGTCATGGAGCAAATCCTGGGGCTGGCAGGGACTGGTTCCAGCATATCGGCGCGGCCGCCGACGGCTTGAACGGCTAGGATGGGCGACAGGATGCCGCAGTGGAGGTAGTGATGCGCGTGATGCTGCTGGGGGCAACGGGCCTGGTCGGCGGGCTGGCCCTGCCGATGCTGCTGGAGGACCCGCGCTGCCGCGCCGTGGTGGCCCCTTCCCGGCGGGCGCTGACCCTGGCCCACCCGAAGCTGTACGCGCCGGTGCTGCAGTTCGACGCCCTGCCGGAGGCGCCCGACTGGGCGCAGGTGGATGCGGTGATCTGCGCGCTGGGCAGCATGATGGCCCAAGCGGGGAGCCGTGAGGCCTTCCACCGTATCGACCATGACTACCCGCTGGCGTTTGCGCAGCTGGCACGCGGCCAGGGCGCGCGCGCGTTCGTACTGAATTCGGCAGCGGGGGCCAATGCAGGCTCCGCGATCTTCTACAACCGGGTGAAGGGTGAACTGGAGCGCGATCTGCGCACGCTCGCGTTTGCTTCGCTCACCCTGGTGCGGCCCGGCCTGATTGGCGGGCAGCGGCAGCAGATGCGCCGTGGCGAACACTTCGCCCTGCGGGTGCTGGGGGTGCTGGGGCCGGTGTTGCCGCGGGCGTGGCGGATCAATCCGGCCGAACGGATTGCCAGGGCGCTGGTGGATGCCGCGCTGGCTCCGCCGCCGGGCGAGCACGTGGTGGCATCCAGCGCACTGGTCGGCTGATGTCGCGTGCGCTGCGCCTGACCCAGCTGCTGCAGCTGCTGCGCCGCCATCGGCGGCCGGTGGCCGGGCAGACGTTGGCCGACGCGCTGGGCATCAGCCTGCGCACGCTGTACCGCGATATCGAGACCCTGCGCGAGCAGGGAGCCGACCTGCGCGGGGAAGCCGGCATCGGCTACCAGCTGGCGCCGAGCGATACCCTGCCGCCGATGACCCTGCCACCGGCTGAGATCGATGCATTGGTGCTGGGCCTGCGCTGGGTTGCGGCCCGTACCGAACCCGCGTTGGCCGAAGCCGCACGCGATGCCCTGGCGCGTATCGCGCATGTGTTGCCCGCAGCGCGGCGCGAGGCATTGCGTGACAGTGGCCTGCGGGTAGGCCCTTCGCGAACGGCGGCCAAAGTGCCGGCGGCGCGCCTGCAGGCCGTGCGCGAGGCGGTCAGTGCGCAGCAGCGCCTCAGGTTCGGTTACGAGGATGCGCATGGCCAGCGCAGCGAACGCATCGTCTGGCCGTTCGCGCTGGCCTACTTCGATGAAGTTCCGATGCTGGCTGCCTGGTGCGAGAGCCGCCAGGACTTCCGCCATTTCCGCCTGGACCGCATCCGCCAGGTGCGCGCGCTGGAGGATCGCTACCTCGTGCCGCGCGCCACCCTGCTGCGGCGGTGGCAGAAGGCGCAGGGCATCGCACCGGACTGGCTGGACCGTTCGTAGCGTCGAGCTTGCTCGACTGCTTCTGTGCTTCGCTTCCGGCTCCTGGGGAGGGCGGCTTTCGCTCTTCGCTCTTGGTAGGGGTCGAGCTTGCTCGACCGCCTTTGATCTTCGCGAACAGCCGTCGAGCAAGCTCGACCTCTACCAGAGCAAGAACAACAGCCGTCGAGCAAGCTCGACCTCTACCAGGGCAAGGGCAACAGCCGTCGAGCACGCTCGACGCTACTGACAGAATCTGTCAGCAGGCCGGTACCACCATGAAGCCTCCCAACAACGGAGCTTCCCATGTTCACGCCCAGCACCCTGCTGCAGTACGTGCGCGACGTCGCCGCAAGCGCCTCCTTCTACAGCGGCATCCTCGGCAAACCGCCGGTCGAGCAGTCACCAGGCTTTGCCCTGTTCCTGCTCGGCGATGGCGCCGCACTGGGCCTGTGGCAGCGCGATGACGTGCAGCCCCCCGTGTCTGCGCAGGCCGGTGCCGCCGAACTGGCGATGGTGGTGGACAACCCGGAAGCCGTGCAGCAGATGCACGATGCATGGCGCGCGCTCGGCGTGCAGATCCTGCAGGCGCCGGTAGCCCTGGAATTCGGACACACCTTCGTCGGTGCCGATCCCGATGGCCATCGCCTGCGCGTCTACAGTCGCGCCGAGGGGTTGGTCGCGCGCGATTGATCGCCCGCATTGTGTAGATCCACGCCATGCCTGGATACGGGCACAAAAAAACGCCGGGCAGTGCCCGGCGTTTTTCCAGATCATGTGCCAACCAAGGTTGGCACCCACCGATCAGCTGGCCAGCGCCAGGTCGTCCATCATCGCGCGCAGGAAGCGGGCCGCTTCACCACCGGTGGCCGCGCGGTGGTCGAAGGTGACCGACAGCGGGATCACCTTGTGCGCTTCCACGCCGCCCATCACCGGGGTCATCTGGTGGCGGGCACGGCCGGCACCGACGATGGCCACGCACGGCGGCACCACGACCGGGGTCGCGTAGCGGCCGGCGAACATGCCGAAGTTGGACAGCGAGATGGTGTAGCCGCTCAGTTCCGAGGCGGCGATCGAACGCGATTCCACCTGCTCGCGCAGGCGGTTGACGCCTTCGCGGATGCCGCGGGCATCGAGCATGTCGGCATTGCGCAGCGCCGGCACGAACAGGCCGTCGTCGGTGTCCACGGCGATGCCGATGTCCACCTGCGCGTGCAGGGTGCGGGTCAGCGCTTCACCGTCGAACCAGGCATTCATCGCCGGCACCTTCTGCGCGGCCACCACGATCGAACGCACCAGGCGTGCGGTGACGTCGTTGCCCGGCAGCCAGGCGTGGATGTCGGCATCGTCGTTCAGCGTGGTCGGCACGACCTTGCTGTGCGCGTCGGCCATCACGCGGGCCATGTTGCGGCGCACGCCCTTCAGCGGTTCCGGCTGGCCCTTGGCCACCACGCCCGGCGGCTGGGTGCGCATCGGCTTGCCGGCGGCAGACAGCGGGGTGCGCGCTTCGCTCTGCACCGGGGCCGATACCTGCGCCGGGGCCGGCGCGGCATAGGCAGCCGCGGCAACCGGTGCCGGGGTGGCGCCAAGCTTGGCGCTGCCGTTGGCGGCGGCCTGCTTGACGTCGGCCATGGTCACCGCGCCATCGGTGCCGGTGGCAGGCACGCGGCTCAGGTCGACGCCCAGCTTGCGCGCCATCGCACGCACGGCGGGTACGGCCTTGACGCCACCGACGGCCAGCGCCTGCTCGGCGTGCACGGCATTGGAGCTCTGCATCGCGCCGACCACGGTACCGGCGTCATCGCGCTCGGCAGCGGCGGGCTTGGCGGCTTCGGCAGCCACCGGTGCGGCAGCGGCCGGCAGCGGCGGCGGGGTCGGTGCGGCAGCCGGTGCGGCATGGCCATGGCTGTGGCCGGTGTCCTGGCCATCGGCACGCTGCGGCAGGTTCGGGTCCAGCTCGAAGCTGGCCAGCACCGAGCCGGTCGGGATGATGTCGCCGGCCACGCCGGACAGCTTCAGCACCTTGCCGGAGAACGGCGAGGGCACTTCGACGACGGCCTTGGCGGTCTCCATCGAGACCAGCGGCTCGTCCAGCTTGATCACATCGCCTTCCTTGACGAACCACTCGACGATGGTCGCGTCCGGCAGGCCTTCGCCCAGGTCGGGCAGGTTGAAGTTCTTGGTCTGGCTCATTTGCAGTTCTCTTCCAGCAGTTCCAGTTCGCGGGCCGGCAGCCAGCCCGTCGCGCCATTGGCGCGCTCGGACCACCACCACCCACCGTGTTCGTGATGAAGCTTCACCATCTCGCCGCTCTCCACATCCAGCTCGCGGGCGTCGTAGTCGCACAGCGCTTCGGCGCGACCCTCGTCCAGCAGCTGCAGCCAGGCGATGGGCGCCCATCCAGCGCGCCCATCGTTGGTGCGTACCCAGGCAAACGCCGGCCATTCCTCGTCACGAACGCCTACTTCGACGATCTGGCCGGTGCGGAACCGGAGCGGGTTGGGATACTGGCTGCGGTAAGCCCCCAGAAGGCGGGCCCGCATGTCAGCCGGCCGCCACCGCGCGCTTGGCCGCAGCCACGATCCGCTCAACGCTCGGCAGGTACTTCATTTCCAGGCGGAACAGCGGAATGTGGGTGTCGTAGCCAGTGACGCGCTCGACCGGAGCCAGCAGGTCGTAGATCGATTCCTCGGCCAGGCGCGCGGCGATCTCGGCGCCGAAGCCCGCGGTCTTCGGGGCCTCCTGCACGATCACGCAGCGGCCGGTCTTGGCCACCGACTCGGCGATGGTGGCGAAGTCCAGCGGACGCAGCGTGGCCACGTCGATCACTTCGGCGCTGATGCCTTCGCCGGCCAGCTTGTCGGCCGCTTCCAACGCTTCCTTCACCTGTGCGCCCCAGGTCACCAGGGTCACGTCGGTGCCGTCGCGCAGCACGAAGCAGACGTCCAGCGGCAGGGCCTCGCCGTCGTTGACGACCACTTCCTTGTACTGGCGGTAGATGCGCTTGGGCTCCATGTAGATCACCGGATCCGGCTCGCGGATCGCGGCCAGCAGCAGGCCATACGCACGCTGCGGCGACGACGGCAGCACCACGCGCAGGCCCGGCACGTTGGTGAAGATGGCCTCGTTGGCTTCGCTGTGGTGTTCCGGCGCGCGGATGCCACCGCCCCACGGCACGCGCAGCACCATCGGGCAGTGCAGGCGGCCACGGGTGCGGTAACGCAGGCGCGCGGCGTGGCAGACGATATGGTCGACCATCGGGTACATGAAACCGTCGAACTGGGCCTCGGCCACCGGCTTCATGCCCTGCGCGGCCAGGCCGATGGTCAGGCCGGCGATGGTGGTTTCATCCAGCGGGGTGTCGAGGATGCGCTCGGAGCCGAAGCGCTGCTGCAGGCCGGCGGTGGCACGGAACACGCCACCGTTGACGCCCACGTCCTCGCCCAGCACCAGCACCGACGGGTCGTGCTCCAGCTCCCAGGCCAGTGCCTGGGTGATGGCTTCGATCAGGGTGATGGGGGTGGTGGTCATGCTCTGTTCTCCGCGCGCGACGGCGGCGCTGTCGGCGGCGTTGGTGTGCGCGCCGGGCGCGCCGTTCTTGATCTCATCCATGGCGCTGCTCCAGGGCGATCGCCTGTGCACGCTGTGCCAGCAGGTCCTGCGGTGGATCGGCGTAGAGGAAATCGAACATCGCCTCGACCGGCTGCACCGGCGTGTTGAGATACAGGTTCACTTCCTCGTCCACGCGCGTGCCGCACGCGGCGACCCAGGCGGTTTCTTCTTCCTCGCTCCAGACGCCGGCGTTGATCAGGTACTTGCGCAGGCGCAGCATCGGCTCGCGCTGCCAGGCATCCTTCACCTCGGCATCGTCGCGGTAGCGGCGCGCGTCATCGGCGGTGGTGTGGTCGGACAAGCGATAGGTCATCAGTTCCAGCACGGTGCCACCGTCGCCGGCCAGCGCACGTTCGCGCGCCTGCTCCATGGCCGCCAGCACCGCGATCAGGTCGTTGCCGTCCACCTGCAGGCAGTGCAGGCCGCCGGCCAGGCCCTTCTGCGCCAGCGTCTCGGCACCGGTCTGGGCCGAACGCGGAACCGAGATGGCCCAGCCGTTGTTGACGATGCACAGGATCAGCGGCAGCTTGTAGGCGCCGGCCGAATTCAATGCAGCATAGAAGTCGGTCTTGGAGCTGCCGCCGTCGCCGCACACCGCCACGGCGATCTGCGGTTCCTTGTTGAGCTTGAACTTCAGTGCGGCACCTGCGGCGTGCAGGCACTGGGTGGAGATCGGCACGCAGAACGGGAAGTCCTTGGCCGCATTGCCGCCGTAGTCGTTGCCGCGCTCGTCGCCGCCCCAGTACATCAGCACGTCGTGCGGACGTACGCCACGCATGAACATCGCGCCATACTCGCGGTAGGACGGTGCGAACACGTCGTCCTTCTGCATCGCGGCGCCGATACCCACGTGCGCGGCTTCATGGCCCAGGCAGGCGGCGTAGGTGCCGAGCTTGCCGGTGCGCTGCAGCGCAATGGATTTGCTGTCGAACGTACGTACGAACAGCATCTGCTTGAACAGCGGTACCAGGACCTTGGGGTCGCGCAGCGACGCGGGCAGGTCATCGCGGACGAGCTTGCCGTCCGCGTCCAGGTACTGCAGGTATTCGATCTTGAATTCAGCGGCAACCGTCATTGCGTACTGCACCTTCGACAGAGAAGTTACAAATGATATGAATCGCCATGTTAAGGAACGCGTACGGAATAGCCTTCCTGCGCCGCAACACGGCGAAGCCCTGTTTTACCCCTGCCGGCGGGTGGGGGGCCAATAACAACAACGTATTCAGTCGTTGCTGCAAAGCATCAGAATACGCCTCTGGCTGACTGGCTGCGCAACGGCCTGATCGGTTCCACGCGCAGCCCCGGCATCGGCCGATGCTCCACGGCCAACCGCACGGCCCGGTATGGACCCGGCGGCTGCCAGCGCGGCGGCAACGCGCTACCCTTGCCGCCCCCGATCTGGTCCCGCCCATGTCCGTCGACAACAACCAACGCGATCTCGAAGCCGGCATCCACACCGATCTGCAGGGGCGCCTGACCTATGGAGGCTACCTGCGGCTGGACCAGCTGCTCAGCGCGCAGCAGCCGCTGTCCAGTCCGCCGCACCACGACGAGATGCTCTTCATCATCCAGCACCAGACCTCGGAGCTGTGGCTGAAGCTGCTCGGCCACGAACTGCGGGCGGCGATCGGCTTCCTGCAGCGCGATGAAGTCTGGCAGTGCCGCAAGGTGCTGGCGCGCAGCAAGCAGGTGCTGCGCCAGCTCACCGAGCAGTGGTCGGTGCTGGAAACGCTGACCCCGTCCGAGTACATGGGTTTCCGCGATGTGCTGGGCCCGTCCTCGGGCTTCCAGTCGCTGCAGTACCGCTACATCGAGTTCCTGCTGGGCAACAAGAACGCGCAGATGCTGCAGGTGTTCGAGCACGACCCGGCCGGGCAGGCGCAGCTGCGCACCGTGCTGGAGGCGCCGAGCCTGTACGAGGAATTCCTGAAGTACCTGGCCCGCTTCGGCCACGCCGTGCCGGCGGTGTACGAGACCCACGACTGGACCCAGCCGCACGTGGCCGACGACGCCCTGCAGCCGGTGTTCGAGCGCATCTACCAGGACACCGACCGCTACTGGCGCGAGTACTCACTGTGCGAGGACCTGGTGGACCTGGAGACTGCCTTCCAGCTCTGGCGATTCCGTCACATGCGCACCGTGATGCGGGTGATCGGCTTCAAGCGCGGCACCGGCGGCTCGTCCGGGGTGGGCTTCCTGGCCAAGGCGCTGGAGCTGACCTTCTTCCCCGAGCTGTTCCAGGTACGCACCAGCCTGCAGGCGGCGCCCCCGGCCGCATTGGGCTGATCCCCATTCAGCTTGAATCCCGGCCGGCGGCTGGATCGTTTCAGATGCAAGTTCAGCGAGCAGGCGGTGACCTGCCTCAAACGGCGTGTATTTGACGTGAACGCCAGAAGTCGGTGATCCTCGCGCGTTGCTCCACTGCACATCGGACGTGCTCGTCATCCACCGAACCAGGAAACCCGCATGAGCGTAAACGCCACTGCGAACACCCCAGAGCCGGCGCTGCCGGACTTCAAGACCACGCTGGGCCATCCGCGCCCGCTGTGGATGCTGTTCATGACCGAGTTCTGGGAACGCTTTGCGTTCTACGGCATCCGCTGGGCCTTGGTGCTGTACATCGTCTCCCAGTTCTACAACGGCAACGCTGCCGGTGAGGGCGACGCCAGCCGCATCTACGGTGCCTACCTGGCCCTGGTGTACGCCGCGGCGATCTTCGGTGGCTACGTGGCCGACCGGGTACTGGGCTACCAGCGCTCGATCCTGACCGGCGCGATCATCATGGCCGCCGGCCTGTTCATGATCTCGCTGCCGCAGGAGCACATCTTCAAGCTCGGCCTGGCCACGATCATCGTTGGCAACGGCCTGTTCAAGCCGAACATCTCGACCATGGTCGGCAAGCTCTACGGCCTGAAGGATGAGCGTCGCGATTCGGGCTTCACCATCTTCTACATGGGTATCAACATCGGCGCGATGATCGCCCCGGTGCTGACCGAGTACCTGGCCCGCAAGGTCTTCGGTACCTCGGAAATGCCGTCGTACAAGGTCGTGTTCATCGCCTCGGGCGTGGGCATGCTGATCTCGCTGGTGTGGTTCTACATCGGCCGCGCCGGCCTGAAGGGCATCGGTGCACCGCCGGCCGGCGCTGAAGGTTTCGGCCGCATCATCATGGTGCTGGTCGGTGCCGTGGTCGCGATCCCGGTTGCGTACTTCCTGCTGGCCACCGGCGCCACTGCGCTGGCCTGGATCCTGGGCGCGATGTTCACCGCGCTGGCCATCCTGCTGCTGGTCGAGGGCATCCGCGAGGGCAAGGTGCAGCGCGACCGCGTGATCGCCATGCTGATCATCTTCGCGTTCAACGTGATGTTCTGGATGTTCTTCGAACAGGCCGGCAGCTCGTTCACCTTCCTGGCCGAGAACATCGTCAACCGCCAGATGGGTGACTGGACCTTCCCGACGGCCTGGTTCCAGTCGGTCAACTCGGTGGCCATCATCACCCTGGCGCCGATCATCGCCTGGATCTGGGTGGCCCTGGGTCGCGCCAATCCGTCGATTCCGCGCAAGTTCGGCCTCGGCCTGCTGTTCAACGGCGCCGCCTTCGCCCTGCTGATGTACGCGCTGTCGCAGATGGTCGTGGACGGCAAGATCCCGTTCTGGACCCTGTTCATGGTCTACGTCATCCAGTCGGTAGGTGAGTTGTGCCTGTCGCCGATCGGCCTGTCGATGGTGACCAAGCTGGCTCCGGTGCGCCTGGTCGGCTTCGGCATGGGTGGCTGGTTCCTGTCCACCGGCATCGGCAACAACCTGTCGGGCATCTTCGCCGGCGTGGTCAGTGGTGAAGGCGGCATGACGGTCGAGTCGGCCCTGAAGGGGTATACCTTCGGGTTCTGGGCCCTGATCGGCTCCGGCGTGGTGCTGTTCCTGATCGCCCCGCTGATCAACAAGCTGATGCACGGCGTCAAGTAATGATGAGAGGGTAGCTGGCATGCGTATGAAGCTCGGTAGTGCAGTGGTGGTGGTCTGTGCGGCGCTGATCGGCGCCTGTTCCCAACCGCAACCGCCTGCCGCCGCCGAGCCGACGCAGCCGCTGGACACCCGACCCACCGAGCCACCGGTCGCTGACCCCAGCGAACCGGTGGCCTCGGGCAACACCCCGGTGGCGGCGGACATCGCCGCCATCGCCGGGCTCGGCGCGCAGTTCGACCCGGCCCGAGACCCCGCCGATGACCTGGCCACCGCCAAGGTGGAAGCCCAGCGCGGCAAGAAGCGCATCCTGCTCGAGGTCGGCAACGCGGCCTGCGATCGCTGCCAGGCGCTGGACGAGCTGGTGGAAGGCAACGGCGACCTGCGCCGCTTCCGCGACGCCCACTACGTGTGGGTGAAGGTCAACGCCAGCGACGAACAGCCCAACACCGCCTTCCTCGCCCAGTTCCCGGAAATGGAGCGCGACTACCCGCACCTGCTGGTGCTGGACGCCGACGGCAGCCTGCTGGTGTCGCAGGCCACCGCCGAGTTGCGCCGGGGCGAAGCGTTCCAGCCTGTGCGTGTGAGCGCCTTCCTCAAGCAGTGGGCGCCTGACAAACCGGAATGAGGTCGCGCCGACCGCTGGCCGGCATGCTCGGTGGGTACCGACCGTTGGCCGGCACTGATACCGGCTCGCATCCGCGCCCCGCGCGGATCTACTGCGCGCGCCGTCACACTCTCCGAATTGGCGTCTCAACTTCACCGAACGTACGCCGTTACCGGCAAGGACTTCAGTCGACGCTCCGTCGACACAACCTACCGGAACGCCCCATGCACAGCGACCACGCCGAACGATTGCCCGAAGCTGCCAGCGACCTGGCCGACGCTGGGGCAGGCGACGGCGTGACCCTGCCGCCGCAGGAAGCGCTGCTGGATGACGCGGGCACCGGCCAGGACACCGTCGAACTGGCCCCCCCGCGCCACCGCCTGCCGCAGATCGCGCTGCCCGACAACGTGGTGCTGAAGGGTGCGGTGCAGAAGCTGGTCGAGCAGAAATCGCGGCTCGACGCGCTGGCTGCCGAGGGCCAGCTGGCCGGACTGCTGCCGCCGGAATGGCAGGGCCATGGCGTGCGCGCGATCGAACTGTCCACCTTCATCCAGGGCGTGCTGCCGTTCCTGCAGCCGGGCGAGCGGGGCGAGACCGCCCCGGCGCGGCTGCCGGTGCGCCACGTGCTGGGCGATGACAGCCGCTGGGGGCTGGATGATGTGTCCGAACCGAAGTCACTGGCCTGGTACCTGGCCAGTGACGAGCGCGCCACCGCCGGCAGCAAGGACGTGGCCGAGGCCTACCTGGTGGGGGCGCTGGGCCTGGCGTGGATGCAGGAAGGGCGCAGCCGCCCGGGTTTCCTGCGTGCGATGGGCCAGGACAGCCTGGCGGCACGGGTGACCATGCTGGGCTACCCGCCGGCCAACGAGCTGGCGCTGTACAGCGTCACCGCGCACGGCCAGCCGCAGATCTGGTGCGTGCATGGCCGTCGCCGCATGCGCCCGCTGGTGGCGCCGTGGCTGAGCGTGCCGCTGCTGACCGCTTACGGCGTGCCGGCACCGGTCGCGTGGCCGACCAGCTTCCCGCCGGTGGAGGCGGTTGCCGAAGTGCTGGCCACCGCCCGGCTCGGCCGCGCGCTGCCCGAAGTGGACCTGGGCAAGGTGGTGGCGAAGATCGCCGAAGACGCCGCATCCGAAGCCTGGCAGCCGGTCAGCCTGCTGCAGCTCAACACGTGGTCGCCGCGCTGGCACTTCTTCCTGGGTACCTTCGTCGGCCTGCCGTCACTGCTGCTGGTGGCCGCGGCACTGGCACTGCCGGGGGCGGTCGAAGCGGCAACCGTCGCGGCGTCACTGGGCTTCGCCGGCGGCGCCATCGCGGCGCTGGCAGTGCCGTGGATCCACGCGCGGCGCAAGCACCTGAGCTGAAAAAGGGGACGGAGGGGATTAAGCCGCAATCAGCACACGTGTGCCCAAAACGACTTAATCCCCTCCGTCCCTTTTTTGCTCAGACCCCTTCGCCCATCCGCTCCAGGCCGTCGCTGGCCAGGCGCAGGATCAGCTTCTCCAGCACCTGCTCTTCCTCGTCGCTCAGTACCGACATCAGCTTGCGGGTGATCTCGATCACCATCGGCGCGATGGTCTCGTACACCTCGAAGCCGGCCGCGGACAGTGCCAGCACCGAGCGCCGGCGGTCGTCGCCGTGGGTTTCGCGCTTGATGAAGCCGCGCTCCAGCAGGCGGGCCACGGCGCGGCTGACCGCCACCTTGTCCATCGCCGTGCGGTCGGACACCTCGCTGGCCGACGAGCCGGGGTACAGCGCCAGGATGGTGATGACCCGCCACTCGGGAATCGCCAGGCCGTAACGATCGCCGTACAGCTTGGCGATGTTGCCGCTGACCCGGTTGGACAGCACGCTCAGCCGGTAGGGCAGGAACTGTTCAAGGTCGAGCAGGACGTGCGAGGCACGCAGGCGGGTCGAGGCGGGTTCGGGGCTCATGTTGCGGTGCACCTTGCTGGTGGTTTCAAGTGTAACTATAAGGGGTAGGTCCAGACCCTGCATTCTCGCCGGGTCGCCACCTGCCCGCACCTGGTTTGTACCGATGCGGTACCGATTCGGAGCCACGCCATGAATACCGCAGTCCCGACCGCCTCGCACCCCAACCCCGGCATGCAGGTCACCACCTTCGAGAACCCGATGGGCATCGACGGCTTCGAGTTCGTCGAATTCGCCGCCCCGGCCGGCCGTGGCCAGGAGCTGCACGAGTACTTCCGGAAGATGGGCTTCAGCGCGGTGCTCAAGCACAAGCAGCGTCCGATTACCGTCTATCGCCAGGGCGACGTCAACTTCCTGGTCAATGAAGACCCCGATTCGTTCGCCGCCGACTTCGCCGAAAAGCATGGTCCGTGCGCCTGCGGCTTCGCCATCCGCTTCAAGAAGCCGGGCCAGGAGGTCTACCAGACCGCGCTGGGCAACGGAGCCGAAGCCATCGCCTTCAAGCCGGACAGCAAGGCGGTCAACGCGCCGGTCATCAAGGGCATCGGCGACTGCATGCTGTACCTGGTCGACCGCTATGGCAGCGCCGGCAGCATCTTCGACGGCGACTACGAGCAGATCCCGGGTACCGACCTGCACCCGGTCGGCTTCGGCCTGACCTTCATCGACCACCTGACCCACAACCTGTACTTCGGCAACATGCAGCAGTGGTCGGACTACTACGAGCGCCTGTTCAACTTCCGCGAGATCCGCTACTTCGACATCAAGGGCCTGAAGACCGGCCTGGTGTCCAAGGCGATGACCGCGCCGGACGGCATCGTGCGCATCCCGCTGAACGAATCGTCCGACCCGAAGAGCCAGATCAACGAGTACCTGGACGCGTACAAGGGCGAGGGCATCCAGCACATCGCCTGCTTCACCGAGAACATCTACGAGACCGTTGAAGCGATGCGCGCGCAGGGCGTGGACTTCCTCGACACGCCGGAGACCTACTTCGACGTGATCGACCAGCGCGTGCCGAACCACGGTGAAGACGTGGCGCGCCTGGCGAAGAACAAGATCCTGATCGACGCCGATCCGGAAACCCACCAGCGCAAGCTGCTGCAGATCTTCACCCAGAACTGCATCGGCCCGATCTTCTTCGAGATCATCCAGCGCAAGGGCAACGAAGGCTTCGGCGAAGGCAACTTCACCGCGCTGTTCGAGAGCATCGAGCGCGACCAGATCCGCCGCGGCGTGCTGTAAGGTCTGCGGGTAATGTCGGCCTCCCGCCGGCATGGCCTGTCCAAATGGTAGTGCCGGCCGCTGGCCGGCAATCTCTGGAGTTTCCATGTCCACCGCCCTCACCGCCCGCGGCTACCAGTCCGGTTTCGGCAACGAATTCGCCACCGAGGCCGTGGCCGGTGCACTGCCGGTCGGGCAGAACTCGCCGCAGAAGGTGGCCCACGGCCTGTACGCCGAACAGCTGACCGGCACCGCGTTCACCGCGCCGCGTGGCAGCAACCGCCGCAGCTGGCTGTACCGGATCCGTCCGGCCGTCACCCACGGCGAGTTCACCCCGTTCGCGCAGTCGCAGCTACAGTGCGATTTCGGCGCACAGCCGGCCTCGCCGAACCAGCTGCGCTGGAGCCCGCTGCCGTTGCCGGAGCTGCCAACCGACTTCGTCGAAGGCCTGTACACCATGGGTGGCAACGGTTCGCCCGATGCGCACGCGGGTGTGGGCATCCATCTGTACGCGGCCAACCGCGACATGGTCGGCCGCTACTTCTACGACGCCGATGGCGAGCTGCTGATCGTGCCGCAGCTGGGCGCGCTGCGCCTGCTGACCGAGATGGGCGTGATCGAGATCGAGCCGCAGCAGATCGCGGTGATCCCGCGTGGCGTGCGCTTCCGGGTGGAACTGCCCGACGGCCCGAGCCGCGGCTACATCTGCGAGAACTACGGCGCGCTGCTGAAGCTGCCCGACCTCGGCCCGATCGGCTCCAACGGCCTGGCCAACCCACGCGACTTCGAGACCCCGCACGCGGCGTTCGAGGACGTGGACGGTGATTTCGAACTGATCGCCAAGTTCGACGGCCGCCTGTGGCGCGCCCCGATCAACCATTCGCCGCTGGACGTGGTGGCATGGCACGGCAACTACGCGCCGTACCGCTACGACCTGCGCCGCTTCAACACCATCGGCTCGATCAGTTACGACCACCCGGACCCGTCGATCTTCCTGGTGCTGCATTCGCCCAGCGACACACCGGGCACCAGCAACATGGACTTCGCGATCTTCCCGCCGCGCTGGCTGGTGGCACAGAACACGTTCCGCCCGCCGTGGTTCCACCGCAACATCGCCAGCGAGTTCATGGGCCTGGTGCATGGTGCCTACGACGCCAAGGCCGAAGGCTTCGTGCCGGGCGGGGCGTCGCTGCACAACTGCATGAGCGGCCACGGTCCGGATGCACCGACCTTCGACAAGGCCTCCAATGCCGATCTGTCGAAGGCGGACGTGATCAAGGACACAATGGCCTTCATGTTCGAGACCCGCGCGGTGATCCGGCCGACCGCGCAGGCGCTGGCCGCCGGCCATCGCCAGGGCGATTACCAGCAGTGCTGGAACGGCCTGCGCAACAATTTCCGGCCGTCCCGCTAGCTTGGTGGGTGCCGACCTTGGTCGGCACCCACTTATATGCTTGAAACGACTTAATTCCCTCCGTCCCCTTTTTCTTTACGCCGCTTCGGCGAAGGCGTCGCAATGCTCCAGCGGCAGTGCCTCCAGCAGGCGCTGCCGCACGCGTTGGCAATAGCCGTCCGAGGTCAGTACGGGCAGCATCTGCATCGCCGACTGCAGCCGCTGCAACACCTCGTCTTCCGCGCGTGCCTGCTGCAGGTCGCGGAACAGCGCCGCCGCCTGCGGGTGGCGCTGCATTTCCAGAATGCCCAGTACATAGATGCGCGCGGCCACCAGCGAGCGGCGGCGTTCGACCGGTGCGCTGGTCGTGACGGGCGTCGGGGCCGGTGACACAGCGGGCCGCGCGACCGGTACTGCGGGCGCTGGCAGCGGTGCTGCGGTCGGCCCGGTGTCCAGGTAGCCGCTCTGCACCAGCTGGATCACCATGGCGGGCGCTTCCTGGCCGAGCAGGCCGGTCAGCTCGGCGACAGTGCGCTGGCCGTCGCACAGGATCAGCAGCCGGCGCTGGCGCATGTCCAGCGGCGCGCGGTGGGCCTGCAGCGCGGTTCGGGCGAGATCGGTCTTGCGCGGTTGCATGGAAGGGACTGGCGAGTCGGTGCAGGCCGAGCCTGAACGAGGGCGATGAAACCGCGATGACAATGCAGCGCCTGCACGCGCATTGCGCTAGCGTGCAGCCACCTTCGTGCCAGGGAACCGCACCGATGAAGCACCTTCCGATTGCTGGTCTGATGCTCCTTTCGCTCACCGCCTGCAACGGCGGCTCCGACAAACAGGGAGCTGCGGGCAGCGGCAGTGACACGCCGGCGGAAACCGCGTCCGCAACCGGGCCGGCACAGTCGGCGGATCCGGATCTGGCCGCCCGCGCCGCCAATGACCTCCGGGCTGACAGCCCAGCGCGCCTGGACGGCTTCGCAGGCGCCAAGCTGGGCGCCAACATCGCCGAGGTCCGTAGTGGATTTGGAGCGCCGCTGCAGGGGCTCGGCACCGATGCGGCCGGCAAGCCGCTGCCGGCCGACGACAGCAACGATGGCTGCTACTTCCTGCGTCCGCAGGACGCCGAGGATCCGCACCTGATGATCGAAGGCCGCAAGCTGGTGCGCTATGACGTGCGCAGCGCCGCGATCATCGCACCGGGCGGCGGCAAGGTCGGCATGACCCTGGGCGAGCTGCAGGTGCTATACCCCGAGCGCGCCGATGTCGGCCCTGACAAGTACGACGAGAAGGCCCAGCACCTGCGTGTGCGCCCGGCGCAGGAAGGCGATGCGGTGATCGACTTCGCGCTGGGTGCCGACGGCAGGGTCGGCGCATGGCGGGTCGGCAAGACTCCGCAGGTCGATTACGTGGAAGGCTGTGGCTGATCCTTGATCCACGGCCCAGCCACGCGCGCGGGGCCAGCGTAGAATCGCGCCACGACCGCTGGGGGAGTGCTCGATGATCGCCATTGCCATTGCCTGGTTCCTGCTCGGCCTGCTGCTGCTGGCGCTGGGCGGGGACTCCATCGTCAAGGCCGTGTCCGGCCTGGCCCAGCGCTTCGGGGCCAGCCCGTTCACCGCCGGCCTGCTGCTGCTTGGGGTGACCACCTCGTTGCCGGAACTGGCGGTCAACGCACGGGCGTTGGCGGTCGGCCAACCCGAGCTGGCATTGGGCAATGCGGTGGGCAGCAGCATCGTCAACATGGGCATGACCCTGGCCCTGGCGGCGATCGCCGCACCGTTGCTGCTGCGCGCGCGCCTGCAGTCGGTGCTGTGGTGGTCGCTGCTGGCGGCTGCTGCGCTGCTGATCCTGTTCGGCCTCGACGGCCGGCTGGTGCGCTGGGAAGGCGGCGTGCTGGTCGCCGGCTTCATCGTCATGCAGGTCGTGCTGCTGCGCCGGGGCGGCAGCGAGAGCGCCGAGGTGCAGGCGGCCATCGCCGAGTCCGCGCTGAGCCGCACCAGCCTGCCGTTGAACGTCCTGCGCGTGCTGATTGCTGCGCTGGCCCTGTACTGGGGCGCACGCCTGGTGGTCGGTGCGGCGGCTGATTTCGGAACCGCGCTGGGCTGGACGCCGTTGCTGGTCGGCCTGCTGCCGGTGGCCATCGGTACCGCGCTTCCGGAGGTGGCTGCCGCCATCGCCGCCGCGCGCCGCGGTCATGGCGACATGGTGCTGGGGCATGTGCTGGGTTCCAGCGCGGTCAACCTGCTGCTGGTGATCGGCGCGATGGCCATGCTGCAGCCGCTGGCGCTGCCGGCCTCGTTCGTGCGCCTGGAACTGCCGGCGCTGCTGGCGTTCGCGCTGGTGCTGTACCCGATGCTGCGTGGCGACCTGAAGATCAACCGCGGTGAAGGCGCGATCCTGCTGGTCGCGTTCGTGGGCTGGCTGGTGCTGGAAGTGCTGCTGGTGGGCGCACCCTGAGGCAGTGCCGGTTCTGTGTGGTCTCTTCTTCCCGCCCCGGTTCCGGCGGCGGCAGCTGTTCCTCGGCGGCCGGTTCGTTGCCCGGCAGGCTGGGACGCTTCTCCATCAGCAGCGACAGCGCGGCCTTGGCCATCATGTGTGCGCTGATCGGCGCGGTGATGAACAGGAACACGGTGATCAGCAGCTCACGCGGCTGCGGGTCCTGGCCGAGGAAGATGTGGTAGCACACCGAACACACCAGCACGCAGCCCACGCCCAGCGTGCTGGCCTTGGTGGGAGCGTGCAGGCGCTTGAAGAACGTGGACAGCTTCACCAGGCCCAATGCCCCGACCAGGATGAAGAAGCAGCCGAACAGCAGCAGGATCGACAGGCCGATCTGGATCGCGGTGATCATTCGACGATGTCCCGGCGCAGCACGAACTTGCTCAGCACCACGGTGCTGCCGAAACCGAGCATGGCGATGACCAGTGCGGCTTCGAAGTAGATCGCGGAGTTCAGGTACATGCCGAACAGCATCAGCTCGGCGATGGCGGTCACCGACAGCGTGTCCAGCGCCAGGATGCGGTCGGGCACGGTCGGGCCGCGCAGCAGGCGCCAGGTAGCCAGCAGCATGGCCAGGCCGACCACGTGCATGCACACCACCAGCGTGGTCTGGATGATCTGGAATCCAGTCATGGGAAGATCTCCATCAACGGGGCTTCGTAACGTCGCTTGATCGTATCGATCAGGTCCTGCGGGTCCTCCAGGTGCAGCACATGCACCATCAGGAACCTGCGGTCGTCGCTGAGCACGGCCGAGACCGTGCCCGGGGTCAGCGTGATCATGCTGGTCAGTGCGGCGATCCCGTGGATGTTGGCGATGTCCAGCGGCAGCCAGATGAAGCCCGGGTGGATGTTCTTCTCCGGGCCCAGCACCTGGATGGCCACGCGGATGTTGGACATCAGGATGTCCCACAGGGTCACGCACAGCAGTTTCGGCAGCGGCCGCAACGTGCCGATGCGGGCGAACTCGCGGTCCAGGCGTGCGGCGAACAGGGGCACCACCACGCCCAGCACCAGCCCCAGCACGATCTGGCCGAGGGTGAAGCTGTCGGACATCAGCAGCCAGAACGCCACCACCATGATGCTGAGCACCGGCGAGGGAATGATGCGGCGGAACAGGGAGCGCTGGGCGGTCATGGCTGGCGGATCTCCGGCGTGGTCGCACGCAGCTGCTGCACGTACTCGCTGGGGTGCAGCAGCTGTGCGGCAGTGGCGTCGGTGTAGCGCATCAGCGGTGCGGCGGCCAGGGTCATGCCGATGCCGTAGGCCAGCAGGATGCAGGCGGCGTACAGCTCGACCCGGCGCAGCCGTGCCTTGCGTGGCGGCGGCGCCTGCGGGTCGACCGGCGGCACGCGCCAGAACAGGCGGATGCCGCCGCGGGTCAGGCCCATGATCACCAGCAGGCTGCTGACCAGCACCGCGGTCCACACCGGGCCGGTGTACTGCGGCGGCATGCCGGCCAGCAGCGCGGCCTTGGCCAGGAAGCCGGACAGGGGCGGCAGGCCGGCCACCGACACCGCGCCGATCAGGAACAGCACCGCCGGCGTTTCCTTGCCCGGCATCGGCGCGACCACTTCCTTGCGGTCGCTGGCGCCGCCGCGGCGGCGGCGGATCAGGTCGGCAATCAGGAACAGCGCCGCGGCCACGAAGCTGCTGTGCGGCAGGTAGTACAGGCCAGCGGAGAGCACCTGCGGCGTACCCACGGCGAAGGCGATGAACAGCGTGGCCGCCGAGACGATCACCAGATACGAGATCAGCACGCGCAGGCGGGTCGCGGCCAATGCACCGAGGCCACCGAGCACCAGCGTCGCCACGCCGGCCCACAGCAGCCAGTCGCGGCCGTAGCCGGCCATCGCACCGGCGTCGTCGCCGAACCACAGCATCTGGATGCGCAGCACCGCGTACAGGCCGACCTTGGTCATGATCGCGAACAGCGCGGCCACTGCCGCCGGGGCACGCGAATAGGCCTCCGGCAGCCACAGGTAGAGCGGCATCAGCGCCGCCTTGGCGCAGAACACCAGCAGCAACAGGCCCATCGTTGCCTTGACCAGGGTCAGCTGTGCCGGCGGCACTTCGGCGATGCGCTGCGACAGCTCGGCCATGTTCAACGAGCCCAGCGAGGCATACAGCAGGCCCAGCGCGATCAGGAACAGGGTCGAGGCGGTGACGTTGAACACCACGTAGTGCAGGCCGATGCGCATGCGCAGGCCGCGGCCGCCGCTGAGCAGCAGGCCATAGGAGGCGATCAGCATCACCTCGAAGAACACGAACAGGTTGAAGATGTCGCCGGTAAGGAACGCGCCGTTGAGGCCGACCAGCTGGAACTGGAACAGCGCATGGAAGTGCGGCGCGCGGCGGTCCCAGCCCGAACAGGCATGCAGCAGGCAGGGAATGGCCAGCAGCAGGGTGGTCAGCAGCATCCACGCCGACAGCCGGTCGGCCACCAGCGCGATGCCCAGCCGCGACGGCCAGTCGCCCAGCAGGTAGACGTTGATCTCACCGCTGGTGGTGGTGGCGAACAGCAGGCCCACCGCCAGCGCCAGCGCCGACAGCGAGGTCCAGGCCACCGCGCGCTGCACCCTGGGGCCGTAGCGGCGGTGTTCGACGAACAGCGACAGCGCAGCACCCAACAGCGGAATCAGGATCGGCAGGATCACCAGATGGTTCATGCGCGGTCCTCGCCCTGGCGCGGCGAAATGCCCTCATCCTGCAGGTCATCATCCGGCTCGTGGGCGTCCACGTGGTCGCTGTGGTTGTCGCTGCGGCTGCGCATGGCCAGCACGATGCTCACCGCGGTCATCGCAAACGCGATGACGATGGCAGTGAGCACCAGCGCCTGCGGCAGCGGGTCGGTGTAGTTGCCGAGGTGGCTGTCCACGCCCTCCTGCAGCACCGGCGCCTTGCCCAGCACCACGCGGCCACCGGCGAAGATCAGCAGGTTGGTCGCGTAGGACAGGAAGGTCAGGCCGAGGATCACATCGAAGCTGCGCGCACGCAGCAGCAGGTAGATGCCGATGGCGGTCAGCACGCCGATCGCGGTAGCCAGGGCCAGTTCCATCAGTGCATCTCCCCGGTGCGTGCCGAACGGCGTTGCAGGTCGATCTCACCCTTGCGGGCGGTGCGGGTGCGCGACGGCTTGATCGTGCCCATCATCGACAGCATCAGCATGGCGCCGCCGAACACCACCAGATAGACGCCGATGTCAAAACCAATCGCGCTGGCCAACGGCACCTCGCCGATCAGCGGCAGGTGCAGGTCGAGGTGGCCGCTGGTCAGGAACGGTACGCCGAACAGCATCGAGGCGCTGCCGCTGAGCAGGGCGATCAGCAGGCCCATGCCGATGCAGCGGATGTAGTCGAAGCCGAAGCGCGATTCCACCGACGCGGTGCCCTGGATCACGTACTGGATCAGCAGCGGCACCGCCAGCACCAGGCCGGCAATGAAGCCACCGCCCGGCGCGTTGTGGCCGCGCAGGAACAGGAAGATCGACACGGTCAGGGTCAGCGGGAACATGATCTGCGCCAGGTCGGCCGGCACCGGCAGCTTGATCGGCGGGCCGGGCATGATCTGCTCCGGTGCCATCCGCGTACGCCGCAGCAGCGCATGCACCACCAGCGCGGCGATGCCGAACACGGTGATCTCGCCGAAGGTATCGAAGCCGCGGAAGTCGACCAGGATCACGTTGACCACGTTCTGCCCATACGCCTCGGGCAGCGCCCGGCCCAGCAGTTCGCCGGCCATGGTGTTGGGCGGCAGGGTCATCGCCGAATAGGCCAGCGCGCCGAGGCCGGCACCGGCGAGGATCGCGATCACCGCATCGCGGCGCTTGCGCCAGCGCGGCCGCTCCGGCCCGGATTGCGCAGGCAGGTAGTTCATGCCCAGCAGCATCAGCACCAGGGTGACCATCTCCACCAGCAGCTGGGTCAGGGCCAGGTCGGGCGCGGACAGGAACACGAAGGTCAGCGCCACCATCAGGCCGACGCCGCCGACCAGCAGCACCGCCAGCAGGCGCTGCTTGTAGACGCGCAGGGTGGCCACTGCACAGGCCATCATCACCAGCCACAGCGCCCAGCCCAGCAGCGGGATCGGCTGCGGTGCGGTCCAGTTCGGCGAGGCCGGATTGGCCACGAACGGCGCCGCAGCAACCACGATCGCCACCAGCACCAGGCCCAGCAGCATGCGCTGCAGGCTGCCGTTGGCGATGCCATTGGTCAGGCGCATGGCCAGCGCGGACACCGCATCCAGCTGGGCATGGAACACGTTGCGACCGGTGCTGACGTTGGTCACGCCGTGCAGGTTGATCAGCTTGCGCAGCCCGAAGTACAGCGCCACGCCACCGACCACGCCGATCGCGCTCATCGCCAGCGGCAGGTTGAAGCCGTGCCACACGGCCAGGCTGTACTCGGGCATGGCCGGGCCGAGGATCGACGCGGCGGCGGCATGCAGCACCGGTGCCACGGTCAGCGCCGGGGCCACGCCCACCGCGATGCAGATCACCACCAGCAACTCCACCGGCACCTTCATCCAGCGCGGCGGCTCGTGCGGCACGCGGTCCAGGTCGTGCGGGCCGGGGCCGAAGAAGGTGTCGTGCACGAAGCGCAGGCTGTAGGCCACGCCGAACACGCCGGCCAGCAGCGCGGCGATCGACACCGCCGTACGCATGATGCCCGGGCCGCCCGCGGTGATCGCTTCGGCGAACAGCATTTCCTTGGACAGGAAGCCGTTGAGCAGCGGAATGCCGGCCATCGCCAGCGAGGCGATGATCGCCAGCGCACTGGTGAACGGCATCAGCCTGCGCAGCCCGCCCAGCTTGCGCATGTCACGGGTGCCGGTCTCGTGGTCGATGATGCCGGCGGCCATGAACAGCGAGGCCTTGAAGGTGGCGTGGTTGAGGATGTGGAACACGCCGGCCACCACCGCCATCGGCGTGGACAGGCCGAACAGCAGGGTGATCAGGCCCAGGTGCGAGATCGTCGAATAGGCCAGCAGGCCCTTCAGGTCGTGCTGGAAGATCGCGTTCCAGGCGCCGATCAGCAGGGTCAGCGCGCCGATGCCGCTGACCGTGTAGAAGAACAGGTCGCTGCCGGCCAGCGCCGGGTGCAGGCGCGCCAGCAGGAACACGCCGGCCTTCACCATGGTGGCCGAATGCAGGTAGGCCGAGACCGGGGTCGGTGCCGCCATCGCGTGCGGCAGCCAGAAGTGGAACGGGAACTGCGCACTCTTGGTGAAGATGCCGGCCAGTACCAGGAACAGCGCGTACGGGTACAGCGCACTGGCGCGGATCTGCTCGCCGGCGGCCAGCACCACATCCAGGTCGAAGCTGCCGACGATGCGGCCGATCAGCAGCACGCCACCGAGCAGGGCCAGGCCACCGCCGCCGGTGATCACCAGCGCCATGCGCGCGCCCTCGCGGGCGTCCTGGCGGTGCGACCAGAAACCGATCAGCAGGAACGAGCTGATGCTGGTCATTTCCCAGAAGATCATCAGCAACAGCAGGTTGCCCGACAGCACCATGCCCAGCATGGCGCCCATGAACAGCAGCAGGTAGCAGTAGAAGCGGTGCGCGCTGTCCTGCTGGCTCAGGTAGTAGCGCGCATACAGCACCACCAGCGCGCCGATGCCCAGCACCAGCCCGGCGAACATCCAGGCCAGCCCGTCCAGGCGCAGGGTGAAGTCCAGGCCGATCTGCGGCAGCCAGGGCACCATCGTGCGCACCACCTGGCCATCGAGTACGGACGGGGTCAGCCAGCCGAGGATGGCCAGCCCACCCAACGGCGCCAGCGCCGCCAGCCAGGCAGCAGTCGAGCGCGAACTACGGGGGAAGGCCGCAACGGCCGCTGCCATCAGGAAGGGCAGGGCCAGCAGCAGGGGCAGGCTGGGGAGCATGCAGGGAATCCATGATTCACGAGCAGGTCAGGGAGGATAACAGGCTGCGAAATGTCGCCGAAACCCATCGAACAGCGATCAATTGCATGTAACGTCCGCTGATTCATCTTTTTTGCGGCGCAGCATCACGTTCCTGCATCACCTCCCCGGTTGCCCTCGGGGGACACCCTACGCCCGCGCAGGGAGACCGCAGCCCCTGTCGCACAGGGGCTGGCGTCGACGGGCGGGACGTGGGGAGCGGTTCACCGGCGCAGGCTGGCAGGGCCGCCGTCGAGTGCGGGTGATGGACCCCGCCCGTTCAGGAAACGACGGCCGCTGTCGGCCGCCGGCACTTCAGTAGCGCCAGTCGAGCTTGCGGTAAGCCTTGGCCATCACCCAGGCCGGGCCGATCAGCAGGTAGGTCAGGTCGGTCAGGAAGCTGGGCTTGCGGCCCTCGAACTTGTGGCCGATGAACTGTGCGACCCACGCCACCACGAACACGCCCACGGCCAGCCAGAACAGGTTGTGCAGGCCGATTTCGGCCTCCAGCAGGCGGCACAGGCAGCCGAACACGAAGAACTGGATGAGCATGCCGATGCCCAGCGGGCGCGACAGCTTGTTGTAGAAGCACCAGGCGCTGAACATCGCGAACGCCGACCAGATGCCGTACTGGAACCAGGTAATCAGTGGCGGCAGGCACCACAGCAGGGCCACCACCGACCAGAGGATGGCCGGCACCGCCACCACATGGATGCGCTGGTTGATCACATTGCGGTGGTCGTCGGAGTAGCTGGCGAAGTAGCGGTCGATCGGCCGCGCAAGCTGGGTGGTGGTCTGCATGCTGCGTTGCTTCCTCGGACAACGTTAGTGCCGGCCGCTGGCCGGCAATCCAGAGCATAGCCGAGTTCGCGAGGTTGCCGGCCAGCGGCCGGCACTACCCCATTCAGAACGCCCCCGGACCTTCCGGCGGGGGGCGCAGGGGGATCAGTCGACGCTGATCCCGGCCAGGCGCTGCAGCGCCTCGGCGTACTTGGCGCGGGTGCGCTCGATGATGTCGGCCGGGATGCTCGGGCCCGGAGCGGTCTTGCCCCAGTCCAGCGTCTCCAGGTAATCACGCACGAACTGCTTGTCGTAGCTCGGCGGGCTGGTGCCCACTTCGTACTCGTCGGCCGGCCAGTAACGCGAGGAATCCGGGGTCAGCATCTCATCCATGATGTACAGGCGGCCATCGGCATCGGTGCCGAACTCGAACTTGGTGTCGGCCAGGATGATGCCGCGCTCGCGGGCGTAATCGGCGGCGAACTTGTAGATGCGCAGGGTGGCATCACGCACGCGCTCGGCCAGGTCCGCACCCACCTGCTTGACCATCGCATCGAAATCGATGTTCTCGTCATGGTCGCCGACGGCGGCCTTGGTCGAGGGGGTGAAGATCGGCTCCGGCAGCTGCTCGGCCTGGCGCAGGCCATCGGGAAGGTCGATGCCGCTGACCTTGCCGGTGCGCTGGTAGTCCTTCCAGCCGCTGCCGATCAGGTAGCCGCGGGCGATCGCTTCCACCGGTACCGGCTTCAGCTTGCGGGTGACCACCGCACGCTTGGCGTACAGGGCTGGGTCCACGCCTTCGGGCAGCACGCTGGCCACGTCGATGCCGGTCAGGTGGTTGGGCATCAGGTGCGCGGTCTTGGCGAACCAGAAGTTGGAGACCTGGCAGAGCATCTCGCCCTTGCCCGGGATCGGGTCGGGCAGCACCACGTCGAACGCCGACAGGCGATCGGTGGCGACCATCAGCAGGTACTCGCCCGGCGGGGTTCCGGCTGGCAGCCGCTCGCGCGGGATATCGAACACATCACGCACCTTGCCGCGATGGCGCAAGGGCAGGCCGGGGAGATCGGATTGCAACAGCGTGGTTGGCACGGGCACTCCTGGGGCGTTGTCGATACGGCTGCTGCCCAACGGACCCGGCGGGCCCGCTGACCAGCGGGCGGCCTAGTGTAAAGCGGTCCGGGCCCGCTGTGACGTAAAATGAGCGTCCATTTCGTCGGTCGACCCCGGAGCGCCATGCGCTGGTACGGAAAACTGCTCGGATTCATCGCCGGCGCCCTGCTGTTCCGGCCCAATCCGCTGTTCGGCGCGGTGGTCGGCCTGTTAATCGGCCATGCCTTCGACTCGGACTGGTTCCGCCTGAACAAGGAGAACCCGTACCGGGAGCTGGGGCTGACCTCGGAGGCCACCGATGCCGAGGTCGAGCGCGCCTATCGCAAGCTGATCTCCCAGTACCACCCCGACAAGCTTGGCGGCGCCGCCCCCGAGCTGCAGCAGCAGGCCGAGCAGAAGTCGCGGCGGATCAATGCCGCCTACGACCGCATCAAGACCCTGCGCAAGCGCTGACCCTTTTCCCCTCGTTGCAAGGCCCGGCCATGTCCAACTGCCTCATCGCCCCGTCCATCCTGTCCGCCAACTTCGCCCGCCTCGGCGAGGAAGTCGACAACGTCCTCGCCGCCGGCGCGGACTGGGTCCACTTCGACGTGATGGACAACCACTACGTGCCGAACCTGACCATCGGCCCGATGGTCTGCCAGGCCCTGCGCAAGCACGGCGTGACCGCGCCGATCGACGTGCACCTGATGGTCGAGCCGGTGGACCGCATCATCCCGGACTTCGCCGAAGCCGGTGCCACCTACATCAGCTTCCACCCGGAAGCGAGCCGCCACGTGCACCGCACCATCCAGCTGATCCGCTCGCTGGGCTGCAAGCCGGGCATCGTGCTCAATCCGGCCACCCCGGTGGACATCCTCGACTGGGTACTGGACGACCTGGATCTGGTGCTGCTGATGTCGGTCAACCCGGGCTTCGGCGGCCAGGCCTTCATTCCCTCGGCGCTGGACAAGCTGCGCGTGGTGCGCAAGATGATCGATGCCAGCGGCAAGGACATCCGCCTGGAGATCGACGGCGGCGTGAAGGCCGACAACATCGGCGAGATCGCTGCGGCCGGTGCCGACACCTTCGTCGCCGGTTCGGCCATCTTCAACGCCAAGACCAGCTACCAGGACGTGATCGCGCAGATGCGCGCCAACGTCGCTGCGGCACGGGGCTGAGCCATGAGTACGGTGGCCGTGTTGAACATCCGCCCGGCCACCGTCGCCGATGCCGGCCTGATCCTGCATTTCATCCGCGAGCTGGCCATCTACGAGAAGGCCGAGCAGTCGGTGCAGACCGACGAGATCGGCATTGCCGAGAGCCTGTTCGGTGCCGACGCCACGGCACGCGCACTGATCTGCGAAGCCGACGGCGAAGCGATCGGCTACGCGGTGTATTTCTACAACTACTCCACCTGGCTGGGCCGCAAGGGCATCTACCTGGAAGACCTCTACGTCAGCCAGGAAAAGCGCGGCGCAGGCGCGGGCAAGGCGCTGCTGAAGTACATCGCGCGCCAGGCCGTGGCCGAAGGCTGCGGTCGCTTCGAATGGTCGGTGCTGGACTGGAATACCCCGGCCATCGAGTTCTATACCGCTGCCGGCGCCAAGCCGCAGGACGAGTGGACCGTGTACCGGCTGCAGGGCCAGGCGCTGCACGATTTCGCCAACGGTTGAGGCCCGTGGGGGCAAACCCCAGTTGGGTGGGTGCGAACCCCAGTTGGGTGGGTACGAACCGCAACCCGGTGGGTGCGAACCTTGGTTCGCACTCCCTGTGAACTCCAAAAAAAAGACCACGCCAATCACTGGCGTGGCCCTGCTGCATGCGTGGGAGGCTGATCCTGCCTCCATCCATCGTCCCTGCTATGGCCTTCCATTCTCCGGTAGCTGAATGACATCTGCGTGACATTCACTGCGGACAAACAGCGCATTGCTAGCCTGTGCCACCCCCGCACCGGAAGCACTGCATGACCATCCCGCGCTGGCGCCTGATCCTCAACGGAAAATCCGCGGGCAACGACGAGCTGCGCGACGCCGTCGGCCATTGGCGCGGACAGGGCGTGCAGCTGGACGTGCGGGTGACCTGGGAAGAGGGGGATGCCGAACGTTACGTGGCCGAAGCGATCGACCACGGCGTGGACGTGATCGTTGCCGCTGGTGGCGACGGCACGCTCAGCGCGGTGGCGGAAACGCTGGCGCATCGCGAGGAACCTGCCGATGCGCTGCCCTCGCTGGCGCTGATTCCGATGGGGACGGCCAACGATTTCGCTACCTCGGCCGGCATTCCGACCGAACCGAAGGACGCCTTCGCGCTGATCGGGCAGGCGCGGCCGCACGCCATCGACCTGCTGCGCGTGGATGCTGATGGCACGCCCTGGTGGTGCGCCAATCTCGCCAGCGGGGGCTTCGGTACGCAGGTCACCGTGGAAACCGATGCTGGCCTGAAGAAGATGCTGGGTGGGCTGGCCTACGTGATCACCGGCATTGCCAAACTGGGGCGGATCGAGCCGATCAGTGCGCGCCTGTCGGGCCCCGATTTCGCCTGGGAAGGCGATTTCATCGCACTGGGCATCGGCAACGGTCGCCAGGCCGGTGGCGGCCAGCAGCTGTGCCCGCAGGCACTGATCGACGATGGGCTGCTGGATGTAACGGTGCTGCCGGAGCTGGAAGGCGAGGTGACCGCCACGCTGGGCCAGATGCTGAAGTCGGGCACCCAGGCCGCGCTGGAACAGCTGGCCACGCGCGCGCGGCTGCCGTGGCTGCAGATCGCATCCGAGCGTGCGCTGACGCTCAATCTGGATGGCGAACCGGTGCAGGCTCGCCAGTTCCGCATCGCGTGCGTGCCGGGCAGGGTGCGGATGCATCTGCCGGCCGGCTGCCCGTTGCTGGTTGGAGTCTCCGGCATCAATGGTGGGCCGTAGCGCCGGTCTCCCTGGCCGCCCCGGACTCGCCGTGATTCAGGTTCACAGGGTTCCCCTCCCGCCCATGCTGCGATACAGTCAAGGGGTGTCCAGCCTGACGACCCCGCATACCCTTTCTTCCGCACGCCGTTGGTGGCGATGGTGGCCCGTTGCCGTCGTCCGCCCCCATAACGCTGTGTCCCGGAAGGAAAGTCGTCTTGAACTCGCACGCTCAGTTTCAGCTGCAGGCCGCTGAAGGCCACACCCACATTCCCGTTGTCCGCGAAGTGCTGTCCGACCTGGACACGCCGCTTTCGGTCTATCTGAAGCTCGCCGACGGCCCCAATACCTACCTGTTTGAATCCGTCGAAGGCGGCGAGCGCTTTGGTCGTTACTCGATCATCGGCCTGCCGGCGCGCCGCGTGTACGCCTTCCACGGCCACACGCTGACCGTGCGCGAGGACGGCCAGGTGGTGGAAACCCGCGAAGTGGCCGATCCCTTCGCCGAGGTCGAGGCGCTGCGCAGCGCCCACTCGGTGCCCAAGCTGGACGGCCTGCCGGGCTTCACCGGTGGCCTGGTCGGCTGGTTCGGCTTCGAGTGCATCGGCTACATCGAACCGCGCCTGGCACCGCCGGCCGGCCGCGATGAACTGGGTACCCCGGACATCCTGCTGCTCGATTCCAACGAGCTGGCGGTGTTCGACAACCTCAAGGGCCGGCTGTACCTGATCGTGCATGCCGACCCGCGCGTCGACGGCGCCTTCGAGCAGGCCCAGGCCCGTTTGGATGCACTGACCGCCAAGCTGCGCGCGCCGGGTGCCGGCTATCCGGCGCCGCTCAACAGCGACGTGCTGGACGAATCCGATTTCGTCTCGGGGTTCACCCGCGAAGGCTTCGTCGATGCGGTCCAGCGCAGCAAGGAATACATCCGCGCCGGTGACATCTTCCAGGTAGTGCTCAGCCAGCGCTTGAGCGTGCCGTTCAAGGCGCGCCCGGTGGATGTGTACCGTGCGCTGCGGGCGCTGAATCCTTCGCCGTACATGTATTTCCTGGATGTCGGTGACCTGCAGGTGGTCGGTTCTTCGCCGGAAATCCTGGTACGCCTGCAACATACTGATGACGGCGTGGGCGAAGTCACCGTGCGTCCGATTGCCGGTACCCGTCCGCGCGGTGCGACCGTCGAGCAGGACCTGGCGCTGGAGGCCGAGCTGCTGGCCGACCCGAAGGAGCGCGCCGAGCACCTGATGCTGATCGACCTCGGCCGCAACGACGCCGGTCGCGTATCGAAGGCCGGCACCGTGGAGGTGGGCGAGCAGTTCGTGATCGAGCGTTACAGCCACGTCATGCACATCGTCAGCGAAGTGACCGGGCAGCTGCAGCCGGGCCTGAGCTATGCCGATGTGCTGCGTGCCACCTTCCCGGCCGGTACGGTCAGCGGTGCGCCGAAGATCCGTGCGCTGGAAGTGATCCGCGAGCTGGAACCGATCAAGCGCAATGTCTACGCCGGCAGCATCGGCTACATCGGCTGGCATGGCGATGCCGATACCGCGATTGCGATCCGCACCGCGGTGATCAAGGACGGCCGCCTGTACGTGCAGGCCGGCGCCGGCATCGTCTACGACTCGGACCCGGACAAGGAATGGGACGAGACGATGAACAAGGGCCGCGCGCTGTTCCGCGCCGTCGCCCAGGCCGCCAAGGGGTTGTAGTTGCCGGGCGCCCTGTTGAGTGCCCGGTCGGCATGGGCATGTCCGCTGATGTGACGGGCCGTCGCCTCCCAGCACGGCCGTACGATTCACCCCTTACCTGTGAATGCCTTGCTTCCGATGATTCGAAGCGCTGTTGTTCCAATCGACTGGAACTCTTTGGATCCGTGCAAAGGTGCGGCGAGCTTTATCATGGCAGTCACATCTGCATCCTCACCTCCCCACGCATCCAGATAGGATGCATCGATGGAACCGGATACGGACACCGACTGGCCTGGTGCTACTGCGGTCAAGTTGGAGAGAAGGGCGCCATCGAGCATGTGCGAGGGAAGCGTCAGTTGGCGCTGCGTCCGGTTGTCATGAAGAACAATGTAAGGGCCACCGTAGCGAATGAATTCCAATGGCAGATTGATGGGCGTGTCCTTGATGTTCCTGACGCTGATATCGAAGGCAATTCTGTCGCCATCAAAGATGCAGGGAGTCTGCCCCTTGCAGCTGGCAGTCATTTCAAAGTCAGGATTTCTATCCATGGAGCGATCTCCTGCGTTGAGTAGGCTGCTGAATCCCATTGCAATGCAAAAGGCTATCTGACGCTGCATTCGATTCTCCTACCCGTGTGGCGCGCTAGAAATTCTTGAACTTCCAGAGCGATCTGCCACGCATGCCTGAGCTCTACGCTGGTGTTGTTCTGGGTTGAATTGATTGTGGCGCCCGGATCGTCATCTGCCTTGTTTGCTGGAATCTGTAGGGCATCTGGGCTCAATGTTCCATCGGGGCGGTAATATCTCAATGTCCACGTGTTCATCCGGTCGTAGGAATACTCGTCAGCTACGCCGAAGCAATGTGCATACTCATGCGCAAAGGTCCATGTGGTTGTTTCCTTCCACACGTTGATATTCATGTTTACGACGTGCTCACGCAGTTGGCTTGGACTTACATTCATTGCGTAGTGATGGCCTCTGGCAACCCATTCGACTTTGAATACTATGGGGAAGGTTCTGATGCCGCACGGGGCATCGGATATCTCCAGAGTGAATTTGTTGTTCCACAGTGTCTGAATGCCTGCCTCCAACCGCGACTTGGCCGCGTCCATGTCCTCTTGCGAAACTGTTGCGCCAGCACCTGAGCCAGTTCGCACAGCCGTTGCCTTGATACGAACCAGTACTTGCACATCGCCTGTGGATTTCAGTGGTACGGAGATTTCGAACTTTCTTTGCAGGCTTAGGTCCAGAGGGTTCCCGTTCTCGTCATGCACGAGGTAGTAGCGTCCATGTGCATTTGTCGCTACCTCAATCTCGTGATCCTCGGCCCAGCATACTGAAGCCCTTCGCCTTGATCTGAGCGTGGATCTTCGATCCGGCGACTCTGCCGGAATGTTCGAAGTGGCGCCTGCCTGGCGCGTCGTAGCCGTGGGTGGTGCCTGGGCACTGGGGGCCGATGCAACTCCCTGATCCACAAAAACCAGGTTCTGCCGCCCCGCAATCAGCCAGCATCCACAACTTGTCCGGTCGCCATGCCGGGCAGCGGCGTTCCCATCCACGATCAGCGTGGCATCGCCGGTAATGATCGTGCCGGGCCCATGCGCCGCACAGATCGTGCGGTCACCTACTCGGGCCATGGGCCGTCCCTCGATATCGGTGAACGGTGAGCCGGTGAGAACGCTGCCGCCACTACTGAGTCTGTCGCCCACGACGATGAACAATCGCGCCATCCTGGCGCTCCTGTGCTGCTGGAGAGTGCGAAGGAGGATGAGCGGCCGGGAAAGCCGCCTCAATCGCACTGGCGCGCAACTGCAAGGGCGGTCACATAGGGCCAGGTGGAAGTCTGCAAAACCAGGACGGAGCCCTTTCCGCACCAAGGCAATTGCGTCATGCACGAGGTGGCCCCCGATTCTGCTCCCTGATCAGGCAGATAAATCTCCCCGCCCCGGGGCGTTCGGGATCTGATACGCTTGGACCCATACACCGCAACGGCGCTTCCAGGCCGCTGCCTCCGGTAATCGCCCCCAGAGTAGTCCGATGACCCGCACCCTGCTGAACAACGTAGCCAAGTGGTGGCGCTTCCAATAGGAAGCGGCAGGTCGTCGCGGTCCCGGACCGCACCTTGCCGCCGTATCGGCGGGCAAGATCCAATAGAACGCTCCCCGGCACGGCGGCTCCCCCAACAGGAGCTGGTTGATTGCTGCACAAAGCGTACCCCCACAGACTTATGCGACGTTGCGGCCACCCGGAGTGGGCGCCTCGCCCGGCTGTGCGTACTGCCCGCAGCAACGAGCCTCCCGCCGTCCTCACCTGCCGACAAGGAACACCGCATGAAGCTGCTTAGCGCATGGTTGTTGTCGTCCACCCTGGCCCTGATGGCCCCGTCTGCGTGGGCGCAGGCCAACACCATTCCCTCGCAGCCGCACCTGCTGGTGAAGGGCGAGGCACGCCGCGTGGTGATGCCGGACCGGTTCGGCCTGCAGCTGAACATCGAAGAGACCGACATGGATGCCGATGCCGCGCGGCGCCGCGTGCAGGACAACGTCGCCCGCGTGCTGGGGCTGTTCAAGCAGTACAAGGCGGAGGAAGGCAGCGTGCGTGCGGATAACCTGCGCATTGGTCCTGCAACGCGCTATGAGCAGAGCCGGCAGGTCTTCATCGGTACCCGCGTAGGGCGCCAGCTGCGTGCCAGCTTCGCCAGCGTGAAGGCGATGCAGGATGTGCTGGGTGCGCTGAAGGCCAATGAGAACGTGCAGGTCAGCAGCGTGGCTCCAACCTATTCGGGCGAAGTGGCGCTGCGACGCGAACTCAAGGGCGAGGCGGCGGCACAGACGCGCGAGTCCGCGCAGGGCCTGGCCAAGGCTTACGGCACGAAGCTGCGCGGCCTGTACAGCATCTCCGATGTGGCGCCGAACTTTGCCTATGGCGTGCAGGCGGGGAATTGGCCTCGCGTCGACGACACGTTCGCGCCGCCCGCGCCGCCCGCGCCGCAGAACAGCATCGAGGCCACCGGTTCGAACATACGCGAGTCGATCGAAGCCGGCCCCATCACCTACACCGAAAACGTGTACGCCATTTTCCTGATAAGCGACGGAACCTGACCATGTTGTGGATGATCGACAACTACGACAGCTTCACCTACAACCTCGTGCAGTACCTGCAGACGCTCGGCGCCGAGGTGAAGGTGGTGCGCAACGATGCGATGAGCGTGGATGAGATTGCCGCGCAGAAACCCGAGCGCATCGTCATCTCGCCTGGCCCGTGCACACCCAATGAAGCGGGCGTGTCGCTGGAACTGATCGAGCGCCTGGGCCCGACCACGCCGATCCTCGGCGTCTGCCTGGGCCACCAGGGCATCGGCCAGGTCTACGGCGGTACGGTCATCCGCGCCGGCAACATCATGCACGGCAAGACTTCGCCCATCCGCCACCAGGGCAAGGGCGTGTTCGCCGGCCTGCCGGACCGTTACCAGGCCACCCGCTACCACTCGCTGGTGGTGGACAAGAACCGCCTGCCGGACTGCCTGGAAGTGACCGCCTGGACCGAGAACGAGGACGGCTCGATCGAAGAGATCATGGGCCTGCGCCACCGCCAGTTCCCGGTGGAAGGCGTGCAGTTCCATCCCGAATCCATCCTCACCGAACACGGCCACGCCCTGCTGCGCAATTTCCTGCAGCGCCCGGCGGCCTGATCCAAGGAGCATTCCCATGAGCTTCTCCCCCCAGGAAGCCCTGCAGCGCACCATCGAGCACCGCGAAATCTTCTTCGACGAAATGGTCGACCTGATGCGGCAGATCATGCGCGGCGACGTCTCGCCGATGATGACCGCCGCCATCCTCACCGGCCTGCGGGTGAAGAAGGAAACCATCGACGAGATCGCCGCAGCGGCCACCGTGATGCGCGAGTTCGCGCTGGCGGTGCCGGTGGCCGATCCCACCCACCTGGTCGATATCGTCGGCACCGGTGGCGATGGCTCGCACACCTTCAACATCTCCACCTGCGCGATGTTCGTCGCCGCCGCCGCCGGTGCGCGCGTGGCCAAGCACGGCAACCGCAGTGTGTCGTCCAAATCCGGCAGCGCCGATGCGGTGGAAGCGCTGGGCGCGGCCATCGAACTGCAGCCGGCCCAGGTGGCCGCTGCGATCGAACAGACCGGCATCGGCTTCATGTTCGCGCCGATCCATCATCCGTCGATGAAGGTAGTGGCGCCGGTACGCCGCGAGATGGGCGTGCGCACCATCTTCAACATCCTCGGCCCGCTGACCAACCCGGCCAGTGCACCGTCGGTGCTGATGGGCGTGTTCCACCCCGATCTGGTCGGCATCCAGGCGCGCGTGCTGCGCGAACTGGGCACCGAGCGCGCCATGGTGGTCTGGGGCCGCGACAACATGGACGAGATCTCGCTGGGTGCCGGCACCCTGGTGGGCGAGCTGCGCGATGGCAAGGTGCGCGAGTACGAGATCCATCCGGAGGACTTCGGCATTGCCATGTCGGCCAGCCGCAACCTGCGCGTGGACAGCCCGGAGCAGTCCATCGCGATGCTGCGCGCGGTGCTGGACAACACCCCGGGCCCGGCGCTGGACATTGTTGCCCTGAACGCCGGTGCCGCCCTGTACGTGGCCGGCGTGGCCAGCGACATCGGCGACGGCCTGGCCCGCGCCCGTGCCGCCATCGCCAACGGCAGCGCCCGCCAGCGCCTGCAGCAGTACGTTGACACCACCCGCGCGCTGGTTGCCTGAGCGCGCGGTTCAGCCTGACCCACCCGATGGCCGATAATGGCCGTCCTCACCGCCCCCGCATTGAACCGACGACGATGAGCGACATCCTGCAGACGATCCTGGCCCGCAAGGCCGAAGAAGTGGCCCAGCGCCGCGCCCAGCGCCCGCTCGAGGAGCTGCAGGCCGCCCTGGCCAGCGCCCCGCCGGTACGTGGCTTCGTGCGCGCGCTGCAGGCCGCGGTGGCCAACGGCGACCCGGCGGTGATCGCCGAGGTGAAGAAGGCCAGCCCGTCCAAGGGCGTGATCCGTCCGGACTTCCGCCCGGCCGACATCGCCGTCAGTTACGAGTTTGGTGGCGCCAGCTGCCTGTCGGTGCTGACCGACGTGGACTTCTTCCAGGGCGCCGACGCCTACCTGCAGCAGGCCCGCGAGGCCTGCACGCTGCCGGTGCTGCGCAAGGACTTCGTGATCGACGCCTACCAGGTGTACGAGGCGCGCGTGCTGGGCGCCGACTGCATCCTGCTGATCGTTGCCGCGTTGGACGATACCCAGCTGGCCACCCTGTCCGAACTGGCGCTGTCGCTGGGCATGGACGTGCTGGTGGAAGTGCACGACATCGATGAACTGGAGCGCGCGCTGCAGGTGCCGGCGCCAATGATCGGCATCAACAACCGCAACCTGCGCACCTTCGAGGTCTCGCTGCAGACCACGCTGGACATGCAGAACGCCGTGCCGCGCGACCGCCTGCTGGTGACCGAGAGCGGCATCCTCGGCCCGCAGGAGGTGGCGCTGATGCGCGACGCCGGCATCCACGCGTTCCTGGTCGGCGAGGCCTTCATGCGCGTGGAAGAGCCGGGCGAGGGCCTGCGTCAGCTATTCTTCGCAGCATGACAACGCACTATCCAACGCCGCGCGGGGATGCGCCGCTGGTGGTCTTCGACTTCGACCACACCCTCTACGACGGCGATTCGGGCACCCACCTGTTCGCCTCGCTGATCAAGCGCAATCCGCTGCGCATGCTGGCCGCGCTGCTGGTCACGCCGATCGCCGGGCCGATGGTGGCGATGCTGCCGACCCGTCGTGCCGGCATTTCGGTCTATGTATGGATCGGCAGCTTCGGCCTCCATCGCGCGCGCGACTTCAACAAGGTGATTGACGCCTACGTGCTGCGCAATGAGGCGCAGATGCGCGCCAAGCTGCTGCCGCAGGCGCTGGACGTCTTTGCGGCGCATCGCGCCAAGGGCGATCGCGTCGTGGTCGCCACCGGCGCGCCCCCCGAGCTGGCGCGCGCGATCCTGGCCTTTGTCGCCCACCAGGACGTGCCGGTGATCGGCACCGAGGTCGGCCCGCGACTGGGCGGGGTCGGCCCGACCCGGCACTGCCACAACGAAGAGAAGATGCGCATGCTGCGCGAGCGCGGCTATGGCGATATCGACATTGCCTATTCCGACAGCACTGCCGACCTGCCGCTGTTGCTGGCCGCCAAGGCGCCGGTGGTGGTGAACCCGAAGCCGGGCAAGGTGGACTTCTTCCGCCGCGTGCTGCCGGCCGGCACTACCGAACTCCGTGCATGCATCGCAGGGCCATGCCCGGCGAGCGCTCAGCGCGCCAGGTACCCGCTCAGCGCGTGGCCGATCTGGAACAGGCTGATGCCCAGCACCAGCACGCCGACGGCCACCAGCACCCAGCGCTCCTTCAGGCGCTTCACCAGCAGTGCGGCCACCGGGGCAGCCATCATCCCGCCGATCAGCAGGCCGGCCACGATCTGCAGGTGATGCAGGCCCATCGACAGCAGGAACGTTGCTGAAACCGTCAGGGTGACCACGAACTCGGCGGCGTTCACCGTGCCGATGGTGGTGCGCGCCTGGCCGCCACGGGCGAGCAGGGTGGAGGTGGCTACCGGTCCCCATCCGCCACCGCCGCTGGCATCCAGGAAGCCAGCCACGAAGCCCAGCACGGGTACCCGCTTGACCTCGCCCTTGGGCATCAGGCGGCCGGCGGCACGGGCCAGGATGATGATGGCCAGCACCAGCAGGTAGAGATAGATGAGCGGGCGGATCACCTCGCCGGGCAGCTGGGTCAGCCCGTAGGCACCGACTGCGCCGCCTACCGCGCCGGGCAGGGCGAGGCGCAGGAACAAGCGCTTATCGACATTGCCGGCGACCAGATGCGACACACCGGAGGCGCCAGTGGTGAAGACCTCAGCGGTGTGGATGGCGGCGCTGGCCTGCGCGGGCGGAATGCCCATGGCCAGCATCACCGACGACGACACCAGCCCAAACGCCATGCCCAGTGCGCCGTCGACCAGCTGTGCGCCGAGGCCGATGAGGATGAACCACCAGAATGCGCTGCTCAGTTCCATGCACCGAGCCTAGCGCGCAAAGGAGTGCGGACCAAGGTCCGCACCCACCGGGTGCTCAACGGTCAACGGGTGCCGTACAGCACCACGGTCTTGCCGCGGGCATGCAGCAGGCCGTCGGTCTGCAGCTTCTTCAGCACGCGGCCGGCCATCTCGCGCGAGCAGCCGACCAGGCGCGCCAGTTCCTGGCGCGAGACGCGCAGCTGGCTGCCCTGCGGATGGCTCATCGCCTCCGGCTCCTGCGCCAGGTCGTGCAGGGTGCGCACGATCCGGTCGGTAACGTCCAGGAACGCCAGGCGGCTGGCCTTGCGGCTGGTGTCGAGCAGGCGCTTGGAGATCTGCTGGCCCAGCGCATACAGCAGGCGCGGGGCGTCGGCCGACAGCGGGCCGAGGAACAGCTGGTGCAGGCGTTCGTAGCTGATTTCGGCCAGTTCACAGGCGGTACGGGTCCGCAGGATCACCTCGCGGCGGTCCGATTCGACGAACAGGCCCATCTCGCCCACGAACTCGCCGGCACCGAAGTAGCCCAGCACAAGCTCGCGATCGTCATCTTCCTCGGCCATGATCGAGACCGAGCCGCTGATGACGTAATACAGGGTTCCCGCCGGGTCACCGGGTCGGAAGACGTCGGTACGGGTGGGATATCGCCGCCTGTGGCTGTGCGCCAGGAAACGATCGATGGTGGCGATATCCAGGGCCAGTGGACTGCTAGCTAGGCGCACGGTTGACACGATAGGGGCGCTCCCTCTGCGCATGAACGGATTCACGGGGTCGATAGCGGAGCTTAACCAGCGCAATTGTTAAGGGCAAACAGTGTGCCAGAACTCTTGCGTCTTCACGTTCCCCCCGGGGGCAGTTTGCCCCATAATTCCCCCTTTCCCTTCTTACACAGGAATCGACCGCCGTGGTCAAGCCGTTGCCTCGCCTGAGGCTGCAGGGTTTCAACAACCTCACCAAGGCGCTGAGCTTCAACATCTATGACGTGTGTTACGCGCGCACCGAAGAGGAGCGTCAGCGTTACATTGAATACATCGATGAAGAGTACAACGCCGACAGGCTGACTCAAATCTTGACCGATGTCGCCGAGATCATCGGCGCCAACATCCTGAACGTGGCCCGCCAGGACTACGACCCGCAGGGTGCCTCGGTGACCATCCTGATCTCCGAAGAGCCGGTGATCGACAAGAAGCAGGCCGGCAAGGAGCTGATCTCCGACGCCGTGGTCGCGCACATGGACAAGAGCCACATCACCGTCCATACCTACCCGGAAACCCATCCGCAGGAAGGTATCGCGACGTTCCGCGCGGACATCGACGTGGCCACCTGTGGCGTCATTTCCCCGCTGAAGGCCCTGAACTACCTGATCGAAAGCCTTGAGTCGGACATCGTGATCATGGATTACCGCGTCCGTGGCTTCACCCGCGATGTGAAGGGCAAGAAGCACTACATCGACCACAAGATCAACTCGATCCAGAACTTCCTGGCCAAGAACATCAAGTCGCGCTACGAGATGTTCGACGTCAACGTCTACCAGGAAAACATCTTCCACACCAAGATGCACCTGAAGGACTTCGACCTGGACCAGTACCTGTTCGAGGAAAAGGCCAAGAACCTGTCGTTCAAGGAACGCATGAAGATCGAAGCGCTGCTCAAGCGCGAGATCGAAGAGCTGTTCCACGGTCGCAACCTGTCCGAGTAAGCCCCATGCGCGATGCCCGCAGGCATCGCCACCCAGGCGGGACGACCCGCCCTGTGGAGCCCCTGTGCCGCGCAAGCGTCATGGCTCCACGGTGATGTACCGACCCACGGCCCGGTGTGAAAAC
>NZ_JAPTFX010000190.1:0-7090 GCF_030985895.1 Stenotrophomonas sp. Sm6012
TTGCTGTTGCCCATAAACACCTCGGTCATTGCCATCAATTATGGCAACCGGATGTCTACGAAAGGCTGGCCGGTCCAGATTCCAGCGTGACGGCATCACCTATTTGCAGGTGAACGACCTCCTCGGAAACGTGCAGCTGATCATCGGCAACGCAGGGGGGGCATACTGGGTGCTGCCGGCAGGCGACAATCTGGCTAAGGTTTCGCTGCCCCAGCAGAAAATCCAGATACCGGCAGGCGCCAGCCGCTCGCAGATCTACAGCGGCAGTGATTTTTCACTGGTGCGTTATCGTAGTGGCGGCGAGGTCATCTGGTCGGTTGAAACACCGTAAAGACGCTGAAGTGCGCAGCGGTGTGGGGATATCCCGCGCCGCTGCACTTGCCGCGATGAACGCGGTTAGAGGGTGATTGCGGTAAGGGCTGCCCTTTGGCGGGCATCGGCCATCAGGTTTGGGTCTGCGAGTTTCCCTGTCCCGAGGCCGTTACGTGATCCATAGCGTTGAATGATGCAATGCCGATGGCAGCGGAGTCACCCGTTTCCATCATCGCCATCCGTATCCGATTCCGATGGCACTGCACTGTTCCGCCATAGGCAATCGTCCGGCCAGCCAAGCGCTCGACCGTGGCGGTGCAAGTGGACGGTGACAGGCTGCGGTACGAATCCAGGAGTGCGACCGTCATCAGGATGCCGCGGCGTTCTCCTCTCCTGCCACAACGCACGCGGATGCTGATCTGACCTGATTCACTGTTGATCAACAGTGAAACGGCATCGGTGAGAGCGCGATAGGCGGCAAGCTGCAGGCCGACGCTGAGCTGACAGGGATCACCGAGCAAGCAAGGGCGCATCACGCGATGACTCAGATCCCAGCTTTTACGTACGCCGCCGGCCTGTAGGGCGACGTAGAGCCCAAGATGTTCCAATGCGGCGGGGTAGACCATGCTGGTCTGTTCACGGAACTGTCGTGAATGGACCGAAGCCATATGCAGGAGACTGTTCGCTATCGTGGGATGGCCCTGTGCATTGAGCCAATTCACCACCTCGCTGAGCGATGTGTCGATGCCGTCCCCCAGCTTCCTCAGGTGTCGCGCGCGCTCACGGAGATCAAGCTCGCTTGCCACCAGTGAATTGCGCGCGTGCTTGAGCGCATCTCTTTCACCCACTTCGCCCAATCTCGAACGGTGGTAGTAGTGGGTAATGCGCGACCCCAGCACCAGCAGTGCAGCGCCGGTGACCGCCATGATCTGCTGGGTCGCGAACGCGGCTGGATCGAACGCACCGGTATAGGGGCTTGGTGTGGTCAGACCAATGATCAAGTTGAGCGACGGTACGCCGATCGCCGCACCTCTCCAGCCATACAGGCAGGTGAGCACGACGACCGGCAGCGCCATCAGCAGCTGCATCGACGTCTTGGCGTTGGCTTCGTCCAGCGGGAGCTGTGCGGCATACAGGCCAATCATCGTCATCAACGTCAGTGCAGCGAGTGCAGGCGGAGTGAAGCCTGATGTCCAACGGGCGTTGCCGGTCCGGCGTGTCCACAGCAACGCAAGCGGTGCAAGCGTCAGTATGCCAATGAAGTCGCCAACGACCAGGCGCGCGATGCTGGCAAGCACCGGCATATCCGGTGGTGTCGGCCACAGAAGGTGTGCCAACATCAGATTGAGCGCCGTGACCACCAGCGCCGATGCCGCCGCAACTGAAATCAGCCACGCGTTCTTCGTGGTGACCATCATCTTCCGGTGCAGATGCACGATCAGCATCACTGCAGGCATCAGTAGCGCCGAACCAAGCACTATCCAGGCCAGCCCATACTTCTCGATCATTGGCACGCGCATCTGCGCAAAGTAGGCGTATTCGCCGAGCAGCAGGTACGGCCACCAGCGAGGGGGGAACAACAGCACTGCAGCCACGCGGACGCCGGCGGGCAGGTAGAACTGGTCGAGCGACAACTGGCGAGACGCCCAGCACGCGATGGCATACAACAGCGCAAGCGCTAGCCCCGCCGGGCGGATACGCAACTTCAACTGCAGACCTTCATTCCACCAGTTCAATCGCACTTCTCCCTCTAGCACGTTCCCTGTCAGTATCCATTCGCCGCGGGACCCGGTTCTGGGGGACGGTATCGGCATGCATTAGATAATGCAATTGACGATGCGATCTGCCGATCAAATGAGAATTCCGTCACGCCTTCTGTATAAGTGTCTTTCACATGCTGTAGAGGATCAGGAGTTGCCGGTTCTTCGGAATCTTTCCGTGCCAGCTCACTGTTTCACCACAACGCGTCCCGCAGTTTGTACCACGACATCGCCGCCACCAGCAGCGGCATCCGCAGCAGGCGCCCGCCGGGGAAGGGCGCATGCCGCAGGCGCTGGAACACGTCCAGCCGCTCGCTCTGGCCGGCGATGGCGGCGGCAATCACCTCGCCAGCCAGCCCGGCGGCGGCCACGCCATGCCCCGAGAACCCTTGCGCGAAATACAGGTTGCCATCCAGCCGGCCCCAGTGCGGGGCGCGGTTGCGGGTGATGTCCACGTAGCCGCCCCAGACCTGCTCCACCGGCACGTCGGCCAGCTGCGGGAACACCTGGTGCATGCGCCGCTGCATCACCCCGTGCAGCCCGGGCGGGGGCAGGGCCGAATAACTGGCGCGGCCGCCGAACAGCAGGCGGTGATCGTGGCTGAGGCGGAAATAGTCCAGTGCCCAGGCGGTGTCGGCCACGGCCATGTTGTTACCGATCAGGGCGCGGGCGCGCTGCGCACCCAGTGGCGCGCTGGCACCGATATAGGTGCCGACCGGCATGATCCGCCGTTCCAGCTCGGGCAGCAGGCCCTGCAGCCAGGCGTTGCCGGCCACCACCAGGTGCGCGGCGCGCACGCTGCCCTGCGCCGTGTGCAGCGCGGGTTGGGAGCCACGCTGGATGCGCACCACGGGCGAATCCTCGTGGATGACCACCCCGGCCGCGCGTGCTGCATCGGCCAGGCCGCGTGCATAGGCCAGCGGCTGAAGGTGCGCGCTGAGCGGGTCGAACATTGCGGCACGGTAGCGCGGGCTGTCCAGCTGCGCATGCAGGGAGTCACGGTCCCACCACTGCATGGGGTAGTCGTAGTGGCGCTGCAGGTGTTCACAGTTGGCGCGCAGATCACGCTCGTGACGCTCGCGGATGGCGACGCTGGCGTGGCCTTCCACCCAGTGGCAGTCGATGCCATGGCGATCGATGCGCATGCGCATCGCCTGCACGGCATCGCGCGACCAGTCGAACAGGCGGCGGGCATCGTCGCGGCCGAGCTGGCGCTCCAGCTCATCCACCTCGCAGCCGTAGCCAACCAGCGCTTGCCCGCCGTTGCGCCCGGAGGCGCCCCAGCCGATCCGCTGTGCTTCCAGCAGGACCACGCGCTGGCCACGCGCCGCCAGTTCCAGCGCCGCGGTCAGGCCGGTATAGCCGGCGCCAAGCACGGCCACATCGGCCTGCGCATCGCCCCGCAGCGCGGGCAGCGCGGGTGGTTCGGGCAGGCTGGCTGCGTACCAGCTGGGTGGGAAGGCGGCGCTCACTGCAGGCCTCGCGCTTGCGGCGCAGACGGTCGGAGTGGGGGAGGGTGATCGGTGTTCACCCGTGTAGTTTCGCCGATGGATGACGGCCATGGTGTGACGGTGATGACTTGCCGCGTTCGTCGGCCGGCGGGTAACGTGTCCCCACGCCAAGGAGTTTTCCCATGCGCCGGCTGCCCTGGGTGGGCCTGCCCACCGACAGTACCGTGCTCGGCCATCACCGTTTCGCGATGGCCGGCGAGAAGTACGTGCGCGCGCTGGCCGAGGCGGCCGACGTCACCCCTCTGGTGTTGCCGAGCCTGCAGCCGCCGTTGCCGGCCAGTGACTGGCTGCAGGGGCTGGATGGCCTGCTGTTGACCGGTGCGGTCAGCAACATCGAACCACAACACTATGAAGGCGGCCGCAGCTGGCCGGGCAACCCGCATGATCCGGCGCGTGATGCCAATGCCTTCGCGCTGCTGCACGGGGCGCTGGCGCTGGACCTGCCGGTGCTGGCGATCTGCCGCGGCTTCCAGGAGTTGAACGTCGCACTGGGCGGCAGCCTGCATCCGCAGGTGCATGCCGTGCCGGGCCTGGATGACCATCGCGAGGACCCGCAGGCGCTGGTGGAGGTGCAGTACGGCCCGGCCCACGCGGTCACGCTGGCAGCCGATGGTTGGCTGGCGCAGTGGCACGAGGGCGAGCGCGTGCAGGTCAATTCGGTGCATGGGCAGGGCATCGCCCGCCTGGCGCAGGGGCTGCAGGTCGAGGCGGTGGCCGACGACGGGCTGGTCGAGGCGGCGCGCAGCCTGCATCATCGATTCGTGCTCGGCGTACAGTGGCACCCGGAGTGGCGTGTCATGCAGGCGCCGTTCTATCACGCTATTTTCCGTGCGTTCGGCCAAGCTTGCCGGCAGCACCAACAGAACCGACTGGATTCCCGATGAGTTCCCGAACGCGCCCGCGCAAGACGGCCACGCCCCCCGCACCGCAGGAAAGCAGCCTGCTGCGCTGGCTGAAGGAGCGGCGGATCACCGAGGTCGAATGCCTGGTGCCGGACATCACCGGCAACGCGCGCGGCAAGATCATTCCCGCCGACAAGTTCTCGCACGACTACGGCACGCGGTTGCCGGAAGGCATCTTCGCCACTACGGTCACCGGCGAGTTCCCCGATGATTACTACGACCTGACCTCGCCGTCGGATTCGGACATGATCCTGCGTCCGGACCCGGACACCGTGCGCATGGTGCCCTGGGCCACCGACCCGACGGCGCAGATCATCCATGACTGCTACACCAAGACCGGCGAACCGCACGAGCTGGCGCCGCGCAACGTGCTGCGCAGGGTGCTGGACGCCTATGCCGAACTGGGCCTGCGCCCGGTCGTGGCACCGGAACTGGAGTTCTTCCTGGTGCAGAAGAACACCGACCCGGATTTCCCGCTGCTGCCCCCGGCGGGCCGCTCGGGGCGTCCGGAAACGGCGCGCCAGTCCTACTCGATCGATGCGGTCAACGAGTTCGACCCGATCCTCGACCTGATGTACGACTACTGCGACGCGATGAAGCTGGACGTCGACACGCTCATCCACGAGTCCGGCGCGGCGCAGCTGGAGGTCAACTTCACCCACGCCAACGCGATGGACCTGGCCGACCAGGTGTTCCTGTTCAAGCGCACCATGCGCGAATCGGCGATGCGCCACGGCGTGTATGCCACGTTCCTGGCCAAGCCGATGGAGAACGAGCCCGGCAGTGCCATGCACATCCACCAGAGCCTGGTGCGGATCAGCGACGGCCAGAACGTGTTCAGTGGCGAGCATGGCGGCGAGGATTTCAGCCCCATGTTCGCCCACTACCTGGCGGGCCTGCAGAAGTATGTGCCGATGGCCATGGCCTTCTTCGCGCCGAACGTGAATTCCTACCGCCGGCTGGTGTTCGGCGAGGTTTCACCAAGCAACGTGCACTGGGGGTTCGACAACCGCACCTGCGGCCTGCGGGTGCCGTTGGATACTCCGGAAAACATGCGCGTCGAAAGCCGTTTTGCCGGTTCCGACGCCAACCCCTACCTGGCCATGGCGGCCACCCTGGCCTGTGGCCTGCTCGGCATCCGTGAGCGCCTTGCGCCGGATGCGCCGGTCAGTGGCAGTGCCAAGGAACTGGGCTACAACCTGCCGCGCTCGCTGGGCGAGGCGCTGGATGGCCTGGAACAGTGCGGCGCGCTGCAGGCGCTGCTGGGCGAGCGTTTCTGCCGGGCCTACATCTCGGTCAAGCGCAAGGAATACGAGACCTTTTTCCGTGTCATCAGCTCGTGGGAACGCGAGTTCCTGCTGCTGAACGTCTGAGCGTCCGCAATAGAAAAATCCGCCGCCGGGGGGTAGGCTGGCACCCGTTGCCGGCTCCGCCGGCCCCCCTTCCGCATTCTGGAGCACCCGATGAAGCTGCGTATCCTCACGCTCGGCCTGGCCTCCGCCATGCTCGCCGCCTGTGGCGGTGGCAAAGGTGGCGCGCAGGACAGCCAGGTCCTGAACGTCTACAACTACAGCGATTACATCGCCGAGGACACCATTCCGACCTTCGAGAAGGAGACCGGGATCAAGGTGACCTACGATGTGTTCGACAGCGATGAGATGGTCGAGACCAAGCTGCTGGCCGGCAACAGCGGCTACGACGTGGTGGTGCCGACCCTGAACTTCTTCGGGCGCCAGATCCAGGCCGGCGTGTTCCTGCCGCTGGACAAGAGCAAGATCCCGAACCTGGCCAACCTCGATCCGGCGGTGATGAAGCGCATCGCCACCCAGGACCCGGGCAACCAGTACGGCGTGCCGTACATGATCGGCACCACCGGCATCGGCTACAACGTGGACATGCTGAAGCAGCGCTTCGGCGGCAGCGCCGACATCGCCAGCAGCTGGGACCTGGTGTTCAAGCCGGAAAACATCAGCAAGATGAAGGACTGCGGCGTGACCATCCTGGACACGCCGGCGGACATGATCCCGATCGCGCTGCACTACCTGGGCCTGGACCCGCACAGCGCCGACCCGGCCGAGCTGCAGAAGGCGGCCGACCTGCTGAAGTCGATCCGTCCGTACGTGCAGAATTTCCACTCCTCGCAGTACGTGGGCTCGCTGGCCAATGGCGGCACCTGCCTGGTGGTCGGCTGGTCGGGTGACATCATCCAGGCCCGCGACCGTGCCGAGGAAGCCAGCAATGGCGTGCACGTGGCCTACTCGATCCCGAAGGAAGGCGCCCCGCAGTGGTTCGACATGCTGGCGATCCCGAAGGACGCCAAGCACCCGGAAGCGGCCTACGCGTTCATCAACTACCTGCTGCAGCCGAAGGTGGCCGCAGCCAACACCAACTTCATCCACTACGCCAACCCGGTGCCGACCGCGACCCCGCTGGTGGACGAGGCGATCCGTACCGATCCGACCATCTACCCGCCGGCCGATGTGGCCGAGAGGATGTTCACCTATTCGATCAACACGCCGGAGACCGACAAGCTCTACACCCGGCTGTGGACCGAGGTGAAGACCGGGCGGTAAGCCGGTCCGGCGGCGCCGGGTCATGCCCGGCG
>NZ_JAPTFX010000191.1:0-6889 GCF_030985895.1 Stenotrophomonas sp. Sm6012
CCCCTGATCTGCCGAAGCAGATCAGGGGAGCGCCAGCGCGAATGCGATGGCGGGTACCCGGCCAGCGGCCGGCCCTACCGTAATCCGGCTGCGCCGGATTACTTGACGCGTGCGGAGTATTCGCCCGAACGGGTATCAACCTTGATGATTTCGTCCTGGTTGACGAACAGCGGCACGCGGACCACGGCGCCGGTTTCCAGGGTGGCCGGCTTGCCGCCGCCGCCCGAGGTGTCGCCACGGACGCCCGGATCGGTTTCGGTGATCTTCAGTTCGACGAAGTTCGGCGGCTGCACGAAGATCGGCTCGCCGTTCCACAGGGTCACCACGCAGGACTCTTCGCCCTTCAGCCACTTCTCGGCGCCGCCCATGCCGGCCTTGGTGGCCTGGACCTGCTCGAAGGATTCCGGGTCCATGAAGTGCCAGTACTCGCCGTCGCTGTACATGAAGTTCATGTCGGTATCGACGACGTCGGCTGCATCCAGCGAGTCGGTCGACTTCATGGTCACTTCCTGGGTACGGCCGTCCTTGATCAGGCGGTACTTCACGCGGGTGAAGGCCTGGCCCTTGCCCGGCTTGACGTATTCGGTGTCGATGATGACAGCCGGTTGGTTGTTGACCAGGATCTTCATCCCGTTCTTGACGTCGTTCATGCCGTAGCTGGCCATGCGTAAACTCCTGAGTGGCAAAAACGCCGCGGGTGCGGCGAGCCGTTAGAATGGAAAGCCCACCGGATGCCGGTGGGCGACTGTTTTTCTGCCCCCATGATAACCGCAGGCCCCCTCTCCATGCAGCTTTCCGCCTTCCCCCGGCCCCAGTCGCCAGGCGCGCCCGCGCGCTGGCAGCAGCTCTGGCGCCAGGCACTGCGCGACCCGCACGCCCTGCTGGCCCGGCTGCAGCTGGACCCGGCCGCGCTGGGCGTCTCGGAGGCGGCCATGGCCCAGTTCGCGCTGCGCGTGCCCGAGGGCTTCGTGGCCCGCATGCGCACGGGCGACGCCGCCGACCCGCTGCTGCGCCAGGTGCTGCCGATCGACGAGGAAATGCGCCCGGCGCCCGGGTTCAGCTTCGATGCGGTGGGGGATGGTGCGGCCAGGAAGGCCACCGGGGTCATCCAGAAATACCGCGGCCGCGCCCTGCTGGTCGCCACCGGCAGCTGCGCGATCAATTGCCGCTACTGCTTCCGCCGCCACTTCGACTACGGCGCGGAGAACGCGGCCAAGGGTGGCTGGCAGGAAGCCGTGGCCGCCATCGCGGCCGATCCGGACATCGACGAGGTGATCCTGTCCGGCGGCGACCCGTTGTCGCTGGCCACGCACAAGCTGGTCGAACTGACCGACGCACTGCGCGCGATCCCGCACATCCGGCGCCTGCGCATCCACAGCCGCCTGCCGATCGTGCTGCCCGAACGCGTGGACGAGGAACTGCTGGGCTGGCTGGGCAGCCTGCCGTGGCCGCTGGCGATCGTGGTCCACGCCAACCATGCCAATGAATTCGATGCCAGCGTGGACGCGGCGATGGCACGCCTGCGCGGTACCGGTGCGCAGCTGCTGAACCAGGCGGTGCTGCTGCGCGGGGTCAACGACAGCGTGCAGGCCCTGCAGGATCTGAGCGAGCGCAGCTTCGCCGCCGGCGTGCTGCCGTATTACCTGCACCAGCTGGACAAAGTGGAAGGCGTGGCCCACTTCGAAGTGGACGACACCCAGGCCAAGGCACTGATTGCCGGCCTCACCGCACGCCTGTCCGGCTACCTGATCCCGAAGCTGGTGCGCGAACTGCCTGGCGATCCGAGCAAGCGCCCGGTGTAAGAGCACTACCGGGGTCAGATCCCTTTTCCCGTGGAAAAGGGATCTGACCCCAGCACAACGTCAATCGGTCAGAGACCCGATTCGATCATCCGCACCACTTCGGTGGCGGTCACCGGGTGGCTCAGCCAGTAGCCCTGGCCGAGGTCGCAGCCACGCTGGGCCAGCAGCTCGAACTGCGCCTGCTGCTCGATGCCCTCGGCAACCACGGTGATGCCCAGTGCGTGGGCCATGGCGATGATCGCCGTGGTCAGTGCCAGGTCGTCGGGATCACGCTGCATGTCGGCCACGAAGCTCTTGTCGATCTTCACCCCGTCCACCGGCACCTGGCGCAGATGGCTGAGCCCGGAGAAGCCGGTGCCGAAATCATCCAGCCAGACCTTCACGCCGGTCCGGTGCAGCTTGTCCAGCAGCTGTGCGGCGACCATTTCATCGCCGATCACCGCGGTCTCGGTCAGCTCCAGGTGCAGGCGCGACGCCGGCAGCCCCGACTCATGCAGGCACTGTGCGACCAGCGCCGGCAGTTCGCCGCCCCGCAGCTGCCGCGGCGACACGTTGACCGACACGAACAGGTCGTCTCCGGCCACCCCGCGTGGCCACTGCGCAGCCTCCATGCAGGCCGCGCGCAACACCTTCGGGCCGATGATCTCGATCAGCCCGCTCTGCTCGGCCACCTCGATGAACACCGACGGCGGGATCGTGCCCAGGGTCGGATGCTGCCAGCGCAACAGCACTTCGACGCCGACCATGCGGCGGTCGCGCATGCGGAAGATCGGCTGGTAGGCCAGGCGCAGTTCGCCGCGCTCCCAGGCCCCGCGCAGCTCCTGCTCCATGTGCACGCGGCGCTCGACCGCATGGTCCATCGCCCGGCTGTAGTAGCGGTAGCAGTTCTTGCCGGCCATCTTCGCCTGGTACATGGCGATGTCGCCGTTCTTCAGCAGCGTGGTGGCGTCGGCCGCATCGTCCGGGAACAGGGTCACGCCGATGGACGTGCCCAGGAACAGTTCCCGGCCCTGCACCACCAGCGGCTTGCCCAGTTCGCGCACCAGCACTTCGGCCAGCAGCCGGGCGTTGGCAGCGACGTCACCGTCACCGACCAGGATCACGAATTCGTCGCCACCAAAGCGCGCCAGCAGGGCCTCGTCGCCACCGGCTTCGGTCACCGCACGGCCGATGCGCTGCGCGAACTGCAGCAATGCTTCGTCGCCGGCTTCGTGACCGAGGGTGTCGTTGACCCGTTTGAAATCATCGATGTCGGCGAACAGCAGGCCAAGCCGGTGGTTGGCCGCGCGCGCGGCCATCAACCGATGGTCAAGTGCCTCGCGGAAGGCCAGTCGATTGGTCAATCCGGTCAGCGCGTCGGTGTAGGCCATGTGCCGCACTTCACGGTCATGGCGGGCGATCGCATCGCGCATGCGGGCAAAGCCACGCACCAGTTCGCCTACTTCATCATCGCGGGTGTTCTCCGCCAACGGCGTCTGGTAGTCGCCGGCCTCGATGCGGCGGGCGGCCACGGCCAGATCGCGGATCGGCGCGACCAGGGTCCGCTGCACGTACAGGATCACCACCACGCCGATCACCACCAGCAGGCCCAGCATCAGCAGCAGCCAGCCCAGATGGCGGCTGCCGGCCTGCTGCAGGCGTTCGCCCAGGGTCGCATTGGCGGCCTGCTCGCGCTGCTGCACCTCGTCCAGCGCCATGCCGACGCGGACACCGCCGATGCGCTGGTTGCCGATCGTGATCGGCATCGTGTTGTCGAGCACCTTGGGCGATTCCTGCACCACCAGTGCCTGCGCGGCAGCGGCCTTGGGCGCCAGCGGGTCGGTCATCTGCTGGCCGAAGCCGGCGACCTCGATCGAGCCGTCATGCACCAATCGCCCGCGTTGGTCGAACACCAGGACATAGCGCACCACCGGCTGCCGCGCGGTACCGCGCACCAGTGCGCCGACCTGGTCCAGGTCGCGGTAGTACAACGGATTGGCCAGCGAGTCGGACAACTCGCGCGCCATCGCCTCGCCGCGGCTGCGCACGCTGCGATCGAACAGTTCGTGGATGACGCCGCCGCTGAGGCTGCGCACCTCGCTCTGCATTGCCGTCTGGCGCCCCAGCAGCACCGCCAGGATCGCGATCACCACGAGCATTGCTCCGCCCATCGCCAGCAGGAACCGGGCCTGCATTCCAGAGCCGAGCCACTTCATTCCACTTCCATCCGCACGCGCGTCAATCCTTGTTTCAATTCATCCAACCGCTGCTGCGCATGCGCATCGACACGGTGGAAACCGGAAGTGCCAAAAAACCGATGCAACGCCCCCTGCGCCCGCGGGTCGCTGGCCGCCTGCAGCAGGACCTCCTGCAGGCGATCGCGCACGCGCGGGTCAAGGTCGGCGCGGACCATCTCCACCGCTCGCGGGTACGGTTCGGTGCGCAGCAGTTCGCGGAAGTCGCGCCGGAACGCGGCCGGCACCCGCCGCTCGTCGTTCCAGTCCACGCTGCTCACCGCCCCCACGTCGACCACCCCCTTGTGCACGAACGTCGCGATGTTCAACTCGCTGCGCGCGAACACATACCCCACGCTGTCCCGCCCCGGCATGTCCCAGTCGCCGGCCAGGATCTGCGGCGACAAGCCCTCCTGCAGCAAGGTCATCACCGGCACCAGGTAGGCGCTGGTGGACGCCGTGTTCTGCAGCGCCAGGCGATGCCCGCGCAGGTCCTGCACGCGCTGGATCGGGCTGTCGTTGCGCACGAAGAACACCGTCTGGTACTCGCGCACGCCATTGCGTTCGGTCAGCAGCAAGGGCCTTGCGCCGCTGCGCTGGCCCAGCGCCACCGCCGTGCCCGCCGTTTCCGTGACCCAGTCGACCCGCCCCCGCCGCAGATAGCTGGCCATCTGCTGCGGATCGCGTGCCATCAGGATCCTCCCCTCCCTGATGCCGACGTCGTGCATGCGGGCCACCACATAATCCAGCAGGGGCTGCAGCTGCTCGTAATGGGCCTTGGGATCATCGCTGATCCGGCCCAGCACCAGCACCGGGTCCGGCGCTGCACGCACCGTCCCGGCCAGCAGGACCATGGCCAGGCTCAGCAGTCCCCCCTGCATTGCCTTTCGCAGACCCGACACAGGCTTCATCCCCCCTGGGTATCCAGACAGACTACCCGAAAAAATGAGAACGTCGTCAGCTGTCCTTGCTGCCCGCCTGCGCCAGTCGCGCCATGCGCTGGGTGTCGGCGAGGATGCCGCGCAGCAGGCGCACTTCCTGCTCGCTCGGCTCGCTGCGCAGGAACAGGCGGCGCAGCTTGCGCATCGCCGATTCCGGGGCGCGGCCCTTGTGGAAATCGATCTCGTCCAGGGTGTCGCCGAGCTGGGCGAAGAAGCTCTCCATCTGCTCATGGCTGGCCACCTGCTCGCGGAAGCCCGGCTCTGCCGCGGCCGCCGGCTGTGCGCCCAGCAGCTGCATGCGCGTTTCATAGGCCAGCACCTGCACGGCCGCGGCCAGGTTGAGCGAGCTGAACTCCGGATCGGACGGGATGTGCACCGCGGCGTGGCAGAGCTGCAGTTCCTCGTTGGTCAGGCCGGTGCGCTCGCGGCCGAACACCAGCGCCACTTCGGCGCCCTCGCTTGCCTTGGCCACCGCACGCGCAGCGGCGTCGGCCGGCAGGTACTCCTCCAGCTGGACCCGTCGGGCACGGGCGGTGCAGCCGAGCACCAGCCGGCAGTCGGCCACGGCCTCGGCCAGGGTGGCCACCACCGGGGCGTCCCCCAGCACGTCTTCGGCACCGGCCGAGCGGCGGAAGGCCTCCTCGTCCAGCGGCTTTTCGGGGGCGACCAGCACCAGGCGGGCCAGGCCCATGGTCTTCAGGGCGCGGGCGGCAGCGCCCATGTTGCCGGGGTGCTGGGTACCGACCAGGACGAATCGGAGGCGGGTGGCGGCAGGAAACTGGGACATGAACAGGGAAAAGGTCGAGCTGGACGATGACCAATGGTAAACTGTGCGGCCGGCCACTGCGCCGGACCTGCTCTTTTCCCCCGCCAGTCCTTCTCTTCTGCCTTTCCGGGAGCCCACGCCATGCAGAAACCCGCCGTCACCGTCATGGTCAAGGCCGCCCGCCTCGCCGGCAACGTCCTGTTGCGCAACATCAACAAGCTCGAGGCACTGAACGTCGTGCAGAAGGGCCGGATGGACTACGCCAGCGAAGTGGATGCGGACGCGGAAAAGGTCATCGTCAAGGAACTCAAGCGCGCCTACCCCGAATACGGCATCTTCGGCGAAGAAGGCGGCGTGCAGGGCGAACGTCGCCAGATGTGGGTCATCGACCCGCTCGATGGCACCAGCAACTACCTGCGCGGCGTGCCGCACTACTGCGTGTCGATCGCGCTGGTCGAGAACGGCGAACCGACCGATGCGGTCATCTTCGACCCGCTGCGCAATGAGCTGTTCACCGCCAGCCGCGGCGCCGGTGCCGTGCTGAACGACCGTCGCATCCGCGTGGCCGACCGCAAGGACCTGGACGGCACCATGATCCACACCGGCTTCGCCCCGCGCGAACGCGCCCGCGCCAGTGCCCAGCTGAAGGCGGTCGACGCCCTGCTGGTGCACGGCGAGGACATCCGCCGCACCGGTTCGGCCGCGCTCGACCTGGCCTACGTGGCCTGCGGCCGTGCCGACGCCTACTTCGAGGCCGGCGTGAAGGCGTGGGACATCGCCGCCGGCCTGCTGCTGGTCCGCGAAGCGGGCGGCAAGGTCTGCGACTTCAAGGGCGCGACCCTGGGCCGCATGGACAACCGCGGCCCGGAGACCCACCAGATCGTGGCCGGCAACCTGAAGGTGGCCGAGTCGCTGCAGAAGGTGCTGGTGAACACCGGCTACGCCGCCGAGTTCGACGCGAAGTTCTGATCTGCGCATAGTCGCGGTTCATGGAGACGGCACCTGCGAGGTGCCGTTTTCGTTTGTGCGCCGGGAGATTCGTTTCCGCGACCGCGGAGGGGTGTCACTTTCTTTGCGCGTGCACCGCGCCGCAGGAGCAGCGCGGAACGGCGCAGCCGGCCCGTAGGGTGGCGCACATGGATGTGCGCCATCAAGAAAGTAACCAAA
>NZ_JAPTFX010000192.1:0-6886 GCF_030985895.1 Stenotrophomonas sp. Sm6012
GCAACTACCCCCGTGGCTGCGCCAGATCGACGTTTTCCACCAGGAAATCGAGGAACGCGCGCACCCGCAGCGGCAGGTAGCCGCCCTGCCCCAGGAACACCGCGTGCACCTCCTCCAGGTCACCGGGATTGGCCTCTTCCAGCACCGGCAGCAGGCGCCCGGCGGCGATGTCGGCCTGCACCTGGAAGGCGGCCAGGCGCGCCATGCCCAGCCCGCCCAGCACCAGCTGGCGCAGCGCATCGCCATTGCTGGCACGTGCGTTGCCACTGGGCAGCAGCATGCGCTCACGACCTCCCTGCAGCAGCGGCCAGCCCTGCATCGCCCGCGCATGGCCGATGTCCAGCCGGTTGTGCGCCTGCAGCTCCTCAGGATCGCGCGGCAGGCCGTGCCGCTGCGCGTAGGCCGGTGCGGCCACGATCATCATCCGCGTCGCGCCCAATCGCCGCGCCACCAGGCTGGAACTCTTCAGAGGGCCGGCGCGCACCGCCACGTCGGTGCGCTGCTCAAGCAGGTCGATCACCTCGTCGTTGAGGGTCAGGTCCACCCCCACCTGCGGGTTGCGATCGAGGAACGCCGGCAGCAGCGGCAACAGGAAGTGCTGGCCGAACGGCACGTTGGAATTGACCCGCAGCCGCCCGCGCGGCTCGGCGTGGGCGCTGGCACAGCGTTCGGCCTCCTCCAGGTCGGCCAGCACGCGCAGGCCACGCTCGTAGAACGCGCAGCCTTCCGGGGTCAGCTGCAGCTGGCGGGTGGACCGCTGCAGCAGGCGGGTGCCCAGCCGCTGCTCCAGCCGCGCCACCAGCTTGCTGACCGCCGACGGGGTCATGTCCAGGGTGCGGGCCGCCGCGGAAAAGCCGCCGGTCTCGATCACCCGCACGAAGACTTCCAGTTCACCGGATCGGTTGATGTCGGGTCGCGCCATGGCGATGAATCCAGTTCACAGATGATTGTCCATGCGCAGTCTAGTTCACAAATGAGGGCGGAATCACCATGGCGGCTCCTTTCCCCGGAATCGCTCCATGGACCGCCTCCGCAAGCTCACTGCCAGCACCCTGCTCGCCCTGACCGGCGCCGCCAGCGCCGCCCCTGCCCCGCACTGGGTGGCCAGCTGGCAGGCCAGCCCGCAACCGGTGTGGAGTGCCGACCACTTCCTGTTCCCGACCCTGATCCCGGCATCGCTGCACGACCAGACCTTCCGCCAGACCGCGCGCATCAGCCTGGGCGGCCCGCGCCTGCGGGTAAGGTTGAGCAATGCCTACGGCACGCACCCCCTGCGGATAGGAGCGGCCAGCGTGGCCGCACGACCGGGCGCGACACCACAGCCGCTCCACTTCGACGGCCAGCCCGCCGTGCTGATCGGCCCGGGCCAGGAACGGCTGAGCGATCCGCTGGCCCTGCCCACCGGCAATCAGCAGGCCCTGCAGGTCAGCGTCTTCGTGCCGGGGCCGACACCGCTGCAGACCTTCCACTGGGACGGCCGCCAGACCAGCTGGATCGCCGGCGGCAACCAGAGCCAGGCGCGCAGCCTGGATCGGGCCAGCCCCACCACGGCCCGGCTGTTCCTGACCGGGATCGAGGTCGAAGCCACCGCCAGCGCACGCAGCGTGGTGGTGATCGGCGATTCGATCACCGACGGCGCCACCGCCAGCCTCGACCAGGACCAGCGCTGGACCGACCATCTGGCCGCGCGGCTGGCACCACGGGGCGTCGCGGTGGTCAACGCAGGCATCTCCGGTGGCCGGCTGCTGCGTGACGGCATGGGCGAGTCGGTTCTGGCCCGCCTGCAGCGCGATGCATTGGATCAGCCCGGCGTGGCCAGCGTGATCGTGCTGATCGGCATCAACGACATCAGCTGGCCCGGCACCGCCTTCGCCCGGCAGCAGGCACGTCCTACGCTGTCCGAACTGCAGGACGGCTATCGGGCTCTGGCCGAACAGGCCCGTCGGCGCGGACTGCGCATCCTGGGCGCCACCCTGCCGCCCTTCGCCGGCGCCCTGCCCGGCACGCCGCTGGACGACTACTACCAGCCTGACAAGGAGGCGCTGCGCCAACAGCTCAACACCTGGCTGCGCACGGACAGCCCCTTCGACGCGGTGATCGATCTGGACGCGGCCCTGCGCGACCCGGCCGATCCATCACGGATGGCGGCGGCCTACGACTCCGGTGACCACCTGCATCCGGGCGATGCCGGCAACCAGGCCATGGCCGAGGCGGTGGATCTGGAGGTGCTGATGGGGCCATCCACGCATGGCGCGGATCTACTGTGAACAACGAAAAACCCCGGGCAAGCCCGGGGTTCTGTCGCGTCCGGCTGGCCGGAACGGCTTACTTGCGCTTCTTGCGCACGTACAGCACCAGCGAGTGCTCTTCCAGCTCGTAGCCGTGATCGGCCGCGATCTTGCGCTGCAGCTCTTCGATCTCGTGGCTTTCGAACTCGATGATCTTGCCGCTGTCCACGTCGACCATGTGGTCGTGGTGGCCGCCGCGGTCCAGCTCGTAGACGGCCTGGCCGCCCTCGAAATTGTGCTTGAGCACGAGGCCGGCAGCCTCGAACTGGGTCAGCACCCGGTAGACCGTGGCCAGGCCGATCTCGTCGCCATGCTCCAGCAGCTGGCGGTAGATGTCTTCGGCGGTCATGTGGTGCTGGGCATTGCGCTGCTCGAGCAGCGCCAGGATCCGCATCCGCGGATGGGTCACCTTCAGGCCGACTTTACGCAGGTCGTGGGTTTCCATAGGTCTCCGTTCATTGGCGATTTAGCGCCAGCTGCCTCGGATTGGGTCGCGGTGGCACGCCGGGAGTGTATCATCGGTTTGATTTCCCCAACCGCCAGTCCCGATGCGCAATCTCCTGTTGGTCGCCGCCGTCGCCCTGTCCACCACCGGGTGCGGCATCATCTACAAGCAACCCATCTATCAGGGCAACCTGATCCGGGAAGATGCCGTGGCCAAGCTGCAGGTCGGGCAGAGCAAGCAGCAGGTCACCGCGCTGCTGGGCACCCCGTCCATCCCCGACCCGTTCCACGCCCAGCGCTGGGACTACACCTCCAGCCAGCGCGTGAACCGCCTGGGCCGTACCGAGGTGAAGAATTTCGTCGTGTTCTTCGACAACGACACCGTGACCCGCTGGGAAGGCGACTACTTCCCGGGCAACGACAAGGCCCTGGCCCAGCAGACCGTGCGCCAGTTCGGCCGCAACCTGCCGAAGGACAAGAAGAAGAAGGGCCGCTGAGGCGCCCTGCCCGTCCACTCGGACGGGCGCGGGCATCAACCGCCGAGCGCGCGCCGCCGGCGGTTGTCCTTGGGGTCGGCCAGCAACGGGCGTAGCAGCTCGATGCGGTCGCCTTCCTGCAACACCTGCTGCGGGCGCGCCAGCACGCCATGCACCGCCACCGCCGGGCATCCGGCAGTGCCGTCCAGCGCGGCGGCGGCGATGGCATCGGCCACGGTCGCGCCCTCTTCCAGCTGCAGCCGGCGCGACAGCACCCGCTGCGGCCAGGCCAGCACCACCTCGACCTCGATCATCGCTCAGCCCTCGTCGGCGACGCGGACGAAATCGTTGACCATCCGATCGGCCAGCCCCTGGAAGCCGATCGCTAGAGCCGGGCCCAGCAGGCGCGAACTAGGCTCGAACTCCAGGGTCAGGGTGACCTTGCAGGCATCTTCGGCCAACGCATGGAATTCCCAGCGGCCGTGCAGTTGCTTGAACGGGCCATCGCGCAGCTGCATGTCGATGCTGTGCGGGCGCTGCAGGGTGTTTTCGGTCTGGAACCAGGTGCTGAACGAGCCCAGGCCCAGGTCCAGGCGCGCCACCAGCCGGTCTTCGCCCTGCTCCAGGATCTGGGCGGCCGAACACCAGCGGAAACGGCGCGGATAGGCCTGGACATCGTTGACCAGGTCGAACATGCGCGCGGCCGAATGTTCGACCAGGGCGCTGCGGCGGATAGTAGGCATGAATACAGGACGTTTCGGCAATCGACCGGGCGGGCCCGAATCGGAGACAATACGGAAATGAGCAAGAACAGCGGCAAGGATAAAGCAAAGAGCGCGACGGCCAACAAGACCATCGCGCTGAACAAGCGTGCCCGCCACGAGTACCACATCGAGGATCGCTTCGAAGCCGGCCTGGCCCTGCAGGGCTGGGAAGTGAAATCGATCCGTGCGGGCCGTGGCAACATCGTCGACGCCTACGCCTACGTCAAGGATGGAGAGATCTTCCTGATCGGCGCGCAGATCACCCCGTTGATCCAGGCCTCGACCCATGTGGTGGCCAACGACCGGCGCGAGCGCAAGCTGCTGCTGCACCGGAGCGAGATCGACAAGCTGGTCGGCAAGGTCGAGCGCGATGGCTACACGATCGTGCCCACCGCGATGTACTGGAGCAAGAACAAGATCAAGCTCGAAGTCGCGCTGGCCAAGGGCAAGCAGACCCACGACAAGCGCGATGCCGCCAAGGACCGCGACTGGGCGATCGAGAAGCAGCGCGTGATGCGTCGCGGCAACCGCGACGCGTAAGCGGTTGCGCATGCCCCTGTAGAGTCGAGCTTGCTCGACTGCTTTGGCCTTCTGTAGAGCCGGGCCATGCTCGGCTTGGAGAAGAATCAGTCGAGCAAGCTCGACTCTACAAGCCGGTCAGCCGGTCAGCCGGCCAGCGCGCCCAGCTTCCGCATCCGCGGCGCCAGCGCCGCGTGCATCACCGCCAGGTGCATCACCACCGCCAGTTCGGGCGCGTGGCGGTCATCGCCCGCGCGCCACCGCTGTGCCAGCTGCGCCGCATCGGGTGGCAGCAGCGCCAGCAACTGCGCATCGTCCAGCGCGTCGGCCGCGCCCTGCAGCTGCCTGGCGACCTGCCGCGACTGCCACACATGCACGCCGATGCTCAGGCTGGCCAGCGACATCAGCACCACGGCCAGACCGTGCTCGAACCACTGCGAGAGCACCTCCGGCCCCCACAGCAGGGCCGCCAGCACCGCCAGGCCCGGCAGTCGCCACCCCAGCCAATGGGTGCGACCGCGCTGCGCCCAGTGCACCACCACCGCACTGGCCACCAGTGCCGCCGCTGCCGTTGCCGGCAGTTCGGTCAGCCAGGTGGCTGCGAGCAGCAGCCCCAGCAGCGCCCAGACCCAGCCGGGGGGCAGCGCGCGCCGCTGGTAGTCGGCACCGACCGGTCCGACCAGCTGTCGCAGGCTGCGTTGTTGGCTTGCCTCGGTCACCCACCGTCTCCGTGTCTGCTCTGGCCTGGATAGTCGTCGCCAGTGTGTCGCAAATTCGTGCCAATGACGTTACCAATCCGCTATGCCGGCGGCACTACACCTTGCTGACGATTGCCAAGGTGACTGTTCAGCTGTTTTGCCGTAGCATTGCCAGCGTTGGGGGCCCTGACCGCGGCGACACGGAATCGGCCTTGTACCTTGCAGCAATGTAGAAACCGGGGGTGCATTGTCCCCGTTACGCCATCGGCGCCGGTTTCCAAAACGCAGAAATAATGAAACCCATCAATGCTTTAGCTTGATGGGCTTTTTTGTTCATAACTGCCGCATGTTCAGGAATGGGCATATATTGGCAGCAACTTGCCAGCTTTCTTGCCAGCTTTTGAAGCTGGCAGCACAGCGATGTCGACTCACGTCCTTCGCGCGTGCTCAGCAATGATTATGTGCCACATCCGATCACTGAGAGCTCTCGCACTCGCTACGTGCCCTTCCAGATCGCCAAGGCTCATGCGCGCAGTTGGATCTTTTTTGTCATGCACGTAGGAGACAAAGCGGGGAACCAAGCTTTCAACATCGAAGTCGGGACCCACCTCGATCTCAGCGTCTTCAGGGTATCCCTCAAACGCAACTTGCCAGCGTACGGCGGAGTGAAGGATAGAGTTGCGACTTGGCCTCAGCTGGCTCGCCTCGTTCACACAGATCGCGATTCCCCTTTCGAAATCGCTGGTCCCACCTTCGATCGCCTTACTCAGACTATCGATCAAGGGGTACAGCCCATCTTTCGGTGAGAATTTTGCATTCGGCAGCCACTGAAGCATTTGAACTGCGGCCCACTCGATTTCTCCCATCGCGATTGCAAACCGGCCAACGTTTGCATACCACTGCTCTTGATGTTGCTCCATTGCGTTCATTCTTGCTCTCCATGTACCGCGAGGTTGGTAGGGCATCCTGCCTGAACGATTTGACGAATTGATCAAATCGGCGATCCGTGCAAACCGGCGAGGCGGCATGCACCTTCCCCGTTGGCATCTACACCATCCACCCGAACGGCAGGGCGGTGTCCAACTTGTCCAAACTATTCGCCCGCACCGCTCTCTGCCAGTTCAGGATCTTGGCGACATCCTCCCGCAATCGAGCCTCGTTCCTGGTGCCCCAGAGCTCGGCGCCGGCGAGGCCTTGCTCGTAGCTGGTGCACTGCCGACATGGTCCGCCACCAGGACCATGCCGATGGCGATCGAGGTGAGCCACCCAGATGTCGACATCGACACGCTGGGTCATGGAGACGAGCCAGACGCCCTGGCAGGCGATCACGGTCAGCGGATCGCCCGGCCAGATGCAGAGTGCGTAGTCCAGTAGAAGGATTCAGGGGGTGACATGGCCGGCAGGCTACGGAACGCGGCCAGGCCTGCTGGATCCGGATTGAGCCAGGCGTCCACATGCTCGAGCTTGATGTTGATGATCGTCCGATCATGGCCGGCCGCGGCAACCTCGGGCTCAGGATCGTCGGTGATCGCCGCGAACGATAGGAGGTCGGGCTCTGTCCCCGCGGGGTCCTTCCAGTGCGACCACAGGCAGGCCACCAGCATCGGTTCGCCGGTGCGCGTGACCTGCCCCCCGTTTTCCGGGCCAACCTGATCTTAGTAGAGTCCGTCTCACAAGAGGACGGACATGAAGAAGCG
>NZ_JAPTFX010000193.1:0-6845 GCF_030985895.1 Stenotrophomonas sp. Sm6012
CCCCCCCCACTACCCCTGTGGCGCTTACGCGCTGATGCCGTATTCCTTCAGCTTCTTGCGCAGGGTGGCGCGGTGGATGCCCAGCATCGCTGCAGCGCGGCTCTGGTTGCCTTCGCAGTGGTTGAGCACTTCCACGAACAACGGGATCTCCATCTCGCGCAGCACGATCTCGTAGACATCGTCCGCGTCGCAGCCATCGAGATCACGCAGGTAGCGGCGCACGGACTGGGCGACGTGTTCACGCAGCGGTGGCCGGGGAGCGCCACGACTGTTGTCAGGACGAGAAAGGACAGCGTTCAAGGGGGTTCCCGATTCGGTTGGCCCGTGCGCGCGGAGCGCGCGGCCGGACGAGGTGGTGGCGGTCAGTCTAGCGCGAGCGTGCTCGACCTGCCACGGCTGGGCGTCTTCAGCCTGGTCAGAGGAAGTCGAAGGTGAATGCGACAGTGGATGCGGCGGGCTCCTGTACACGGAACGCGATGCGTGCGCTCTGGCCCGGCTCCAGCGGTGCCGTTCCGGGGGCCTCGCCCAGGTACTGCGCGGGGGTGAACACACCGCTGCCGATCACCCGGCCATCGGCATCGGACAGCGACAGGCGAAGGTCCGGCCAGGCCTGCGCCCAACGCGCATCGTTGCGGATGCTGGCCTGTACCTGCAGCACGCCGGCCTGTCCGGGCAGCGGGCGGATCTCGCGGCTGGTCATGGTGAACGCGGTGGGTTCATGCCAGAGCGGCAGGCTGCAGTGGAGAACGCCGCACAGGGGGCCCAGCCATGCGCGGTTGCCGGCGTCGGCGGCCAGGCGCGCGCGGTCGGCCAGCACGCTCTGCAGCACCAGCAGCAGTGCCAGCCCGGCCACCAGCAGCCAGTGCCAGCGCGGTGCCGGCAGGGCGCGCGGTCGGGAGTTGCCGAGGAAACCGGGGGCATCACCGGCAAGCGGTGCTGCCGGCACCGCCACCGGCGCCGGTTCAAAGGGCGTGGGGTCCTGCACGATGACACTGTCATCATCGTGCCGCCTCTCTGCCGCCGGCGGTTGCGCCGGTGCGATGGGCTCGGCCGGAGGTTGTACCGTGGGCGCTGCAGGCATGGCGTCGTCCTGCATGCGCGCATCGGTCGCAGGTGCGGCTTCACCCTCCGGCGCAGTGCGCAGGAAGGTCGCCAGGGGGCGGCGCGGCGGGTTCGGCTCGGACATGCTCAGGGCGCGGGCTCGGATCCAGCAGTCATTCAACCACGATCAGGCGCGGCGCACGCCGGTGATGCGCATCCAGTCGCCATCCTGGGTGGCCTGCAGGTCGTCGAACCACGCGGTGTAGCGCTGCAGCAGCTCGCCTTCCTGCCCATGCAGGATGCCGGACAGCGCGATCCGGCCGCCGGCGGCGACGCGCGTGGCCAGCAGTTCGGCCAGTGCATCCAGTGCCGAGGCGAGGATGTTGGCGACCACGATCGGATAGGTCGCGACCGGTTCGTCCTGCGGCAGGTAGACCTGCATGCGTGCCTGCTCGCCGTTGCGCTCGGCATTGTCGGCGGTGGCGACCAGTGCCTGCGGGTCGTTGTCCACGCCGATGGCCTCAGCAGCGCCCAGCTTCAGCGCAGCCAGCGCGAGGATGCCCGAGCCACAACCGAAGTCGAGCACGCGCTGGCCCTGCAGCTGGCCGTCCACAGCCAGCTGGTCCAGCCAGCGCAGGCACAGCGCGGTGGTCGGGTGGGTGCCCGAGCCGAACGCAAGGCCCGGGTCCAGCCGCACCACGGCGGCGTCGGCGGCCTGTGCGGCGTCCGGCAGCTCATGGTTCCACGGCACGATCCAGGTACGGTTGCCGAAATCCATCGGCTGGAACTGGTCCAGCCAGGCGCGTTCCCAGTCTTCATCCTCCACCGCGCGGAAGCTGCCGCCGCTCCAGTCCAGCTCCGGATCGAAGGCTTCCAGTGCGGCCAGCAGCATCAGCGCGTTGCTGTCGGCGGGGAACAGTGCGCTCAGTACCAGGGTGTCCCACAGCGGGGTCTCGCCCACGCCCGGTTCGAGGATGGCCTGCTCGTTGCTGGTATCGGCTTCGGCATCGAGCAGGGTGACAGCCAGTGCGCCGACATCTTCAAGCGCGTTTTCATAGCGGGGCTGTGTGGCTTCGGTGCAGCGCAGAGTCAGTTCCAGGAACGGCATGGCGGTGGGGGCAATCGCGGGAAAGGGGGCCATGCTAGACCATCAGGGCGTCTCCGTATGCCTTGAGATGAACGAAGCCGGTTCAGACAGGGCTGCCGGGCCTTGCTAAACTGCACACTTTCCTGTGCGCCTTGACGCCTGCCTGCCGCTGATGGCCTTCGCTCCGACCCTGAAAACCTGGTTGCTCGTGCTGCCGGCGGTGGCTGTGCTGGGCGTGGTCGGGTATCGGGCCAGCGGCCACGTGTCGGCGGTGCCGGTATCGTCGGAGCTGCCGTCGGTGCTGTCGGCGAGCGACACCAGCACGTCGATGCCGGTGGTGCCCGAGGCGTTGGCACGCCGCCTGTCGGCTGTCGAGCGAGGTAACGCACTGCCCTCGGGGCTGCCGTTGGACCTGCGCGCCGACTTTGAGGAGGCCACGGATCTGTACGCGTATGCGCAGCGCCTGCGCGTGCAGGCCGATGACGGCAATCATGAAGCGCGCTGGATGCTGAGCCGGGTCTATGACTACTGCGCGCAGTACGCACTTGATCCGGGTGGCTATCGCCTGGACAACAATGTGCTGGCCGGGCTGGGGCTGACCGCTGCGCCGGCGATGGTGCAGGCACGCGAACGTGTCGCGCAGCGCTGCGGTGGTTTCGTGCCGGGCGACAAGCTGGGCGCCGCGCGGGTGCTGGCCGAGCGGCGCAAGGCGGCTGCACAGGGCAACCTGGCCGCAGAGGCATCGTTGTTCGCCGAAGGGGAGCCGCTGCATGACAGCCCCGAATACCGCCGTGACCTGGTCGAGCGGGTGCGTGCGTCGCGCGACCCGGAGGCCTTCATGGCCATTGCGCCGGGGATGGGCACACGGGCGGCGGGGGATCGCGCGATTGCCGACCAGGTGGCCGGTGAGCCGCTCAGTGAACTTGCATGGCGGGTTGCGGCCTGTGAACTCGGTCTACCGTGTGGTGCGGACAGCGTACTGGTGAACAGTTTTTGTGCGAACGGAGGGATCTGTTCGCAGGATGGAGCGCAGGATTTCCGGGATTTCGTGTATGACGCTGCGGTTTCGCGGCAAGGTTCGGGGAAGATGAAGCAGTGGATCAAGCGATTGGTTGGCAAGAAGAGAGGCGGGCAATGAACTATCGTCGACTCCTGCATGGGGCCAAATTCTGGTTCTGGGTGGCGTTGTTCGTGGCTTACTCGGCGGGTGCGGTCGGTCTGTTGATGATCGATACCTACGAGGATCGCTACCGGCATCTGTCAAAAGTGGAACTGACCACGGTAAAGGCGCAGGAAGACGTTCGCCGCGCCGGTGCCAGCCAGGTCGCGGCGGTCTATCGCGCGCAGAGCGGGATGCCGTTCGCCTCATTGCCGGCCGGCAGCACCTTCCAGGTGGTCTGGCCCGATGGTTCCACCGAAACCATGGTGATCGTCGATCCGAGTTCACCCAATGGCGTTCGCCCACTGGCGAACACGCAGATTCCGGCCGAAGTGGCGGACAAGCGCTGAACCTGTTTGCGTAGCGCCGAGTCAATGCTCGGCGCTACAGACAACAAAAAAGGGCGGGGAAATCCCCGCCCTTTTCATGTCCAGCGCCGGCTGCCGATCAGGTCAGCGCGATCGGCTTGTTCTTGCGCTCGGCCAGTCGCTTTTCCAGGTAATGGATGTTCTGGCCACCGGCCTGGAAGCCCTTGTCACGCATGATCCGCTGCTGCAGGGCGATGTTGGTCTTGATGCCGTCGACCACCATCTCGCTCAGCGCCACCCGCATGCGGGCGATGGCGGTTTCGCGGTCCGGGCCGTGCACGATCAGCTTGCCGATCATCGAGTCGTAGTTCGACGGCACGCGGTAGCCACTGTAGATGTGGGTGTCCACGCGCACGCCCGGGCCGCCCGGCGGATGGAAGCCGGTGATGGTGCCCGGGCTCGGCACGAAGGTTTCGGCGTCTTCGGCGTTGATGCGGCACTCGATGGCGTGGCCGGTGAGCACCACGTCGCTCTGCTTGATCGACAGCTTCTGGCCGGCGGCGATCTTCAGCTGCTCGGCCACCAGGTCGATGCCGGTGACCATTTCGGTGACCGGATGCTCCACCTGGATGCGGGTGTTCATTTCGATGAAGTAGAAGCGGCCGTCCTCGTACAGGAACTCGAACGTGCCGGCGCCGCGGTAGCCGATGCGCACGCACGCTTCGGTACACACCTTGCCGATCTGCTCGCGCTGTTCGGCGCTGATGCCCGGTGCCGGCGCTTCTTCCACCACCTTCTGGTGGCGACGCTGCATCGAGCAGTCGCGCTCACCCAGGTGGATGGCGTTGCCCTGGCCGTCGGCCAGCACCTGGATCTCCACGTGGCGCGGATTCTCCAGGAACTTCTCCATGTAGACCTCGCCATTGCCGAACGCGGCCTTGGCCTCGCTCTTGGTGGTTTCGATCGAGGTCTTCAGCGACGCTTCGGCGTGCACCACGCGCATGCCACGGCCACCGCCGCCGCCAGCCGCCTTGATGATGACCGGGTAGCCGATCTCACGGGCGATCTTGGTGTTGGCGACGATGTCTTCGCCCAGCGGGCCGCCCGAACCCGGCACGCAGGGCACGCCGGCGGACTTCATCGCGCGGATGGCTTCGACCTTGTCGCCCATCATGCGGATGGTGTCGGCCTTGGGGCCGATGAAGATGAAGCCCGACTCTTCCACGCGCTCGGCGAAGTCGGCGTTCTCCGACAGGAAGCCGTAGCCCGGGTGGATGGCCTGGGCATCGGTGACTTCAGCGGCGGCGATCAGCGCCGGGATGTTGAGGTAGCTCTGCGGCGACGGCGCCGGGCCGATGCAGACCGACTCGTCGGCCATGGCCACGTGCTTGAGGTTGCGGTCGACCGTGGAATGCACGGCCACCGTGCGGATGCCCAGGGTATGGCACGCGCGCAGGATGCGCAGCGCGATCTCCCCTCGGTTGGCAATGACGACTTTGTCGAGCATGGCGTGCCCCTCAGCCGATCACGAACAGCGGCTGGTCGAACTCCACCGGCTGGCCGTTCTCGCCGAGGATGGCGACGATGGTGCCGGACTTGTCGGCTTCGATCGGGTTGAACATCTTCATCGCTTCGATGATGGCCAGGGTCTCGCCTTCCTTGACCTGCTGGCCGACGCTGACGAAGGCCGGCTTGTCCGGGGCGGACGAGGCGTAGAAGGTGCCGACCATCGGCGAGCGCAGCACGTGGCCTTCCGGCAGCGCCGGGCCCGGCTTGGCGGTGCCGCCGGTGGAGGCTTCGGTCGGCGACTGCATCGGCATCGCCTGCGCGGCCGGGGCAGCCGGGGCAGCCGGGGCGGCATACACCGGTGCCGGCATCGGTGCGGCGTAGCCGGCCACCGGGGCACGCGACAGGCGCACCGACTCTTCGCCTTCCTTGATTTCGATTTCAGCCAGGTTCGACTCTTCCAGCAGGTCGATCAGCTTCTTGATTTTGCGGAGATCCATGGTGGCCTCTTTGCTCTTGATGTCAGTGTGGTGGGGAGCGCGTCGCGCTCGGGTCAAAGCAGTTCGTAGAACGCGCGCAGCTGCCGAGTACGGTCGCGCGTCTGGGTGATCAGGCATTGCATCTTCGCGGGATTGCGCGAGGTGCCGTCTGCGTTGAAGGCATACACCGCCTCGCAGTCTGCATCGCGCAGGGTGATCCAGATGCGCTGGGCCTTCACCAGCTGTTGTTCGGCCGCCGCGCAGCGGCTGCAGCTGCCATCGGCCGCCTGTGCCTTCAGTTCGTCGAGTGCCTGCGCGTAGACGGCGTTCAATTCGCGGTCGACATCGTCCAGGCGATCGGAATCGCACATGTCGCGCTCGTAGCCGCCGGTGGCCTGCGCGCAGTCAATGCCTTCGGCACTGCGGTCGCCCGCATGGGCAACGCCGCACAGGCCGGCGCACAGCGCGAGGCTGGCAAGCACGCGCGGCAGCATCTTCACGCGCCCGCCGCCTGCACGCGCGCCAGCGCCGCGTCCATCGCGTAGCGGTAGCTGTCGGCACCGAAGCCGCACACCACGCCCACCGCCTTGTCACTGAAGTAGCTGTGCTGGCGGAACGGTTCGCGGGTATGCGGGTTGGACAGGTGGATCTCGATGAACGGCACCGCCACCGCCGCCAGCGCATCGCGCAGGGCGACCGAGGTGTGGGTGAAGGCGGCCGGGTTGATCAGGATGAAAGCGGTTCCGTCTTTGCGCGCGGCCTGCACGCGGTCCACCAGAACATGCTCGGCATTGGACTGCAGGCTTTCCACGGCGTGCCCGGCGGCGGACGCCTGCGCGGCCAGCGCCTGGTCGATATCGGCCAGCGTGGTGTGGCCGTAGACCTCCGGCTCGCGGGTGCCGAGCAGGTTGAGGTTGGGGCCGTGCAGGACCAGCAGCTTCGCCATGGGATCCGGAAGACGGGAAAGGGCGGCAGTCTGGCGGAAGCGGCGGATGCTGTCCAGTTCGGCGAAGTTTGCCGTGTTTCAATCGATTGTTTGAAATTCGCCGGAGTGCTTGCGGCTGTACGGCGGGAGCCGGATCAAGGCGCGCTGAACGCCCGGCTTCCGGGGGATACGCGCACGTAGGCCGACGATGGCTACACGCCCACGGATCGGTAGATCCACGCCATGCGTGGATGAAGGAAGTTCGGTGCGCAGCAAGCTACGCACCCACCGAGGGGCAGCCCAAGGTGCGCTGCACGCCACCCCCCCCCCCCCCCCCCCC
>NZ_JAPTFX010000194.1:0-6768 GCF_030985895.1 Stenotrophomonas sp. Sm6012
CGGCGCCCCCCCCTTGGCATTCACGCAGTGCGATGGCGGCGTGCACCGCCACCGCAATCGCGTATTACCAGTTCATGTTCAGCGAGACACCGACGGTGCGCGGTTCGTTGTAGACCGCCGCCATGTAGTTCTCGATCACACCCTTGAGGTTCTTCTCGTTGGTGATGTTGCGCGCGAACAGCGCCACTTCGTAGGCACCGTAGTTGCCCGAGTAGCCGATCTTCAGGCCACCCTCGAAATCACCCTTGGAATTGAATTCCTTGGTGTCGTAAAGCACGAAGCTGGTGTAACCCTGCTTGTTCCAGTCGGTGGACACGAACATGGTGCCGGCATCGCTGACCGGGAAGTCGTAGCGGGCGGCCAGGTTGACGTTGTACTTCGGCGCATTCGGCAGCGGGTTGCCATCGATCTGCGCGAAGGTGTTGGCGCCGACCTTGATGGTCGGGTCACCGACGGTGCAGACCACCTGGCCGTTGAGGCCGCAGACCTGCGCATAGACGCGCTTGTCCTTGATCTCGCTGTGCAGCAGGCTCAGGCCGGCGCTCAGGGTCAGGTTCGGGATCGGGCGCAGCTCCATGTCTGCTTCGAAGCCGTAGGCCTTGGCCTTGTCAGCGTTGAACAGCACGCCGTTGCCGTCCGAATCGTTGCCGTTGAGCTGGATGTCGTTGACCGTGTAGGTGAACGCGGTGGCATTCAGGCGCAGGCGGTTGTCCCACAGGCTGCTCTTCACGCCCGCTTCCCAGGACAGGATGGTCTCGGAATCGGCGGTGGTGAAGTCGGCGTTGAACACCGCCGAACGGCCCTGGATGGTCGGGCCGCGGAAGCCGCGGGCAACCTTGGCGTAGACGCTCACGTCCGGCGTGATCTGGTACATCGCGCTCAGATCCCAGCTCGGGGTGGTGTCGGACATCTTGACGTCGGTGCGGCCCTTGTAGGTGACCACGCCGGCAGCGGTGTCCGCGGTCTTCAGCAGACGGGTGTGCTTCTCGTCCTTGGTCTGGCGCAGGCCGGCAGTGACGGTGAACTTGTCGGTGAAGGCGTAGCTCAGCTGGCCGAAGCCGGCCCACGAGGTGTTCTTGTTGCGCAGGCGCACCCAGTTGTTCGGGTTGCGGGCCGCACCCTGCAGGAACCACGCACGCTGGTAGAAGTCGGTGGTGTCGCTGCCGTTGAAGTAGAACGCACCGGCCTGCCATTGCAGGGCGCTGTCGTCATGGCTGGCCAGGCGGAACTCCTGGGTCCACTGGTCGAGGTCGCGGATGCGGCCCATCGACTGGCCATAGCCGTTCGGCACGCCATTGACCGGGAAGTTCACCGCAGCGCCGCCGTCGGTGTCGCCACGGCTGTAGCCGGAGGTGGTCTCGTAGGCGGTGATCGAGGTGAAGTCGATCGCACCGAAGTCGTAGCGTGCCTTCACCGAGCCGCCGTAGGTCTTGTAGGCCTGCGGGTTGTTGTCGGCTTCGTCGTAGGCCACCTTGTCGCGCGGCACGTCGGTCTTGTTCGAGCCCTTGGTCAGCGCACCGCGCAGGAACAGGGTCGAGGTGCCTTCGTAGTCACGGGCATGGGCCGAGGCCAGGATCGAGAACTGGTCGCTCGGGGTCAGCAGCAGCTGCGCGCGCACGTTGCGGTCGTCGAAGCCGCCCATGGCGTTCTTCTTCGGGCTGACCGTACCGTCGGCGCTCGGGCCCTTGTAGGTGTTGTCGACGTAGTCATCGCGGTGCTGGTACAGGGCCGACACGCGGAACGACGCGATGTCATTGATCGGGCCACCGAAGCCGCCATCGATCGACACGCTGTTGTAGGTCGCGTAGCTGGCGCTGACGCGGCCGGTGTAGTCCTGGGTCGGCTTGAGGGTGTCGAACTTGACGATGCCGGCGGTGGTGTTGCGGCCGAACAGCGAACCCTGCGGGCCGCGCAGCACTTCCACCTGGTCCACGTCATAGACCGGGTTGGACTTCAGCACCACGTGTTCCAGCACCACGTCGTCCTGGATGATCGACACCGGCTGCGAGGCACCCAGGTAGAAGTCGATGTTGCCCAGGCCGCGGATGTAGAAGCGCGGGAAGATGCGGCCGGTGGTGGTTTCCGCATACAGGCTCGGCACGCGGCCGGACAGCGCCAGCAGGGTGTCGTCACCGCCGGCGGTGAAGTCGCGCATGCGCTCGCCCTGCACCACGCCGACCGAGACCGGCACTTCCTGCAGGTTCTGCTCGCGGTGCTCGGCGGTCACGGTGATCGTGTCCAGCCCGGTCGGGGTCGGCGCACTGTCCTGCGCGGCGGCGCCGAAGCTGCCGACCAGGGCCAGGCCGGCACAGGCCAGGGCCAGCGGGTGGCGGCGGAAGGAAACAAGGGAAGACGACAGACCCGACAGGCGGCGGGAATCGGTATGGGAGGGCATGCAATGCTCTGAGGAGGCGTCCGTGCGGCCTGCGCGAGCCGGGCGGCAAATGGGAGGAAAACTGCGCAAGCCGCCATTATCCCCCAAATTGTTACGATTTCGTTGCGCGAGCTCCAAACCCGGTGAAACAAGCGGTTTCGGCACAGTCACTCGGCATTCGGCACGCCTTTCGGGCTTGACTCAGGGAAGCGGGCACAGCGCGATATCGACCATTGCCAGCAGCCGCTCGCGGCTGACGCCATCGCGGGCCTGCACCGAAATGCCATGCAGCACCGTGGCGAAATGGTCGCCCAGCGCCTGCACCGCCGCGTCGTCGGCCAGCTCACCCTCGGCCTGCACCTGCTGCAGGCGCGCGATGATCGCCGCCGTACGTTGGCGACGATGGCCGGCCAGCCAGTCACGCACGCCTTCGCCGTCGGGCGACACGCTGCTGGCCGAAGACACCACAAGTCTGCAGGGGCTGGCCCCCGCCTCGGTGCTCAGCTGCGAGCACGACCCGCTGCGTGACGAGGCCGAGCAGTACGCGCATGACCTGCAGGAGGCGGGCGTCGACTGCATGCTGGAAAGGCTGCCCGGAATGATCCATGCCTGCATCCATCTGCGCGGTGTGGCTGCCTCCACCGAGGTGGCAGCGGAGCCCGCGGGCCTGCCGCTGCCCCACGCTTGGCAAGCCCGGCGGGCAGCGCTACACTGAAGCCCTGCCGTGGGGCCATAGCTCAGCTGGGAGAGCGCGTCGTTCGCAATGACGAGGTCAGGAGTTCGATCCTCCTTGGCTCCACCACTATTCAGAAGAACCCGTAGATCCTGCGATCTACGGGTTTTTTCTTTTCAGTGGCCCGCTCAGGCGGGATCCTGCCCGCCGTCCTTGCGCTTCGGGTCGCGCGCATGTGCATCGCGCACCTGCTGGTCGCGCTGCCCCGGCCGCTGCCTGGCCACATCGTCCTGCTTCCTGTCCTGGCGGCTTTCCTGCACGCCCTGCTTCGGGTCGCCCTGGTCTTTTTCGCGCTCACTCATCCGTCGCTCCTTCGCCAGCGGGACGCCGACGCTACCCCTACCCTAGAGATCGCCGGGTAATCAGCAGGTCAGTCCTGCGCCAACAGCGTGTGCAGCTGCAGTCCTGATTCCGCCGATGCCCCCCTCTCAGGTGCGGGTGATCGACACCCCACCCTCCACACGCATCGCGGTGCCGGTCACGAAGCTGCTCTCATCGCTGGCCAGGAACAGCGCCGCGTTGGCGATCTCCTCCGGTTCGGCCAGGCGCTTGAGCGCATGCAGCGAGCGCACGAAATCACGCGCGTCGCCACTGGGCGCAGCCTGGCGGCCCATCTCGGTATCGGTGCCACCGGGCAGCAGTACGTTGCTGCGCACGCCACGTGCACCATATTCGGCAGCGATCACCTGGCTCAGGCCGATCAGCCCGGCCTTGCTTGACGCATAGGCCGCCATGCCCGGAAAGCCCACGGTATGGCCGACAAAGGTGCCGACAAATACCAGCGAGCCGCCCCCGCGTGCCAGCAGTGCCGGCAACTGGGCGCGTGCCGCATGGAAGGCGGCATCGAGATTGGTGGCCATCACTTCGCGCCACGCATCCGCCGGGAACTCTGCTGCCGGCACGCCGGGGCCGAGCATCCCGGCATTGTTGAGCGCGATGTCCAGGCCTCCGAATGACTGCTGGGCCAGATCGACCAACGCCTGCGCCGTGCCCGGCTCGGCCACGTCGGCGGCATGCACCACCACCTCGCCGCCGCCGGCACGGATCTGCTCGGCCAGTGCGTGCAGCGGTTGCGGCCGACGCGCATTGAGCACCAGCTTTGCCCCTTCGGCGGCGAACCGCAGCGCGCTGGCGCGGCCGATGCCGGCGCTGGCACCGGTGATGAGAGCGATCTTGTTGTTCAGGTGCATGACCATGGTACCGGTTGTGAAGTGGCCGCCACGATGCCGCGCCTTCGGCCCGCCAACACTCCGTTTCCGGGCCTGCCCGATCGGTGCAGGAAACGGAGTTTCCGCAGAACCGGCGCATGCCAGAATCTGGGCATGGACAGCACCGCCACTACCGCCCTCGATGCCCGCGTCGAACGGGTCTGCCGCCACCTGCAGGCCAGCCTCGACGAACCCTCGCTGCAGGAACTGGCCGGCATTGCCGGCTGCAGCCCGACGCGCCTGCATCGCCTGTTCAAACAGGCCACCGGGCTGACCCCCAAGCAGTATGCTGCCGCGCTGCGTGCCGACCGCCTGCGCACCGGGTTGGAGCAACAGGAACGCATCACCGATGCCTTCCACGACGCCGGCTTTGGTTCCAGCGGGCGCTTCTACGAGAACGCACCGAAGTTGCTGGGCATGACTCCCAAGCAATGGCGCGCAGGTGGTCGCGGCGAAGTCATCCACTTCGCGCTTGCCGAAAGCTCACTGGGCAGCGTGCTGGTGGCCAGCAGCGGGACCGGCGTGGTCGCGATCCTGCTCGGCGACGATCCGGAGACGCTGCTGCAGTCACTGCAGCAACGCTTCCGCCAGGCCGAACTGGTCGGCGCCGACAACGGCTATGAACAACTGGTGGCCCAGGTGGTGGGCCTGGTCGAGGACCCCACGCGTGGCACCACGCTGCCGCTGGACATCCGCGGCACCGCGTTCCAGCAGCGGGTCTGGCAGGCGCTGCAGCAGATTCCGCGCGGGCAGACTGCCTCGTATGCCGACATCGCCGCGCGCATCGGCGCACCACGCTCGAGCCGCGCAGTGGCCAGGGCCTGCGCAAGCAATCCACTGGCGGTGGCCGTGCCCTGCCACCGCGTGGTGCGCCGCGACGGCGACCTGTCCGGCTACGCCTGGGGCGTCGCGCGCAAGCGCGAACTGCTGCGCCGGGAAAAGGCCTCGACTGCCTGACGTGGGTGCCGACCCTGGTCGGCACGCCCTGTGGCAGCGCCGGGCCATGCCCGGCGAACACTCAGTCCAGCTTCACCACCAGCTTGCCGAAGTTGCGCCCCTTCAGCAGCCCGAAGAACGCCTCCGGCGCATTCTCCAGCCCTTCCACCACGTCCTCGCGGTACTGGATACGGCCCTCGCGCAACCATTGCGGCATCTCGCGTTCGAAGTCCGGCCACAGGTGATTGAAGTCGTGCACGATGAAACCCCGCACGGTCAGGCGCTGGCGCAGGATCTGGCTGAACAGTGTCGGCAGCCGGTCCGGGCCGGGCTGCTCGACGCCGCGATCGTTGTAGGTGGCGATGGTGCCGCACACCGGAATGCGGGCGAAGTCGTTGAGCAGCGGCAGCACCGCATCCAGCACGTGCCCTCCCACATTCTCGAAGTACACATCGATGCCGGCGGGCACCGCGGCGCGTAGCTGCGCGGCGAAATCAGCGGCGCGATGATCCAGCGCCACGTCCACGCCCAGTGTCTGCAGATAGGCGCGCTTGGCTTCGCCACCGGCAATGGCGACCACGCGCGCGCCCTGCAACTTCGCCAGCTGGGCCACGGTGGCGCCCACCGGGCCCGTGGCGGCAGCGACCACCAGCGTCTCACCCGGTTTCAGGCGGGCGATTTCATGCAGGCTGGAATACGCAGTGAACCCCGGCATGCCATACACTCCCAGCGCCGTGCTCAACGGCAACCCGGCCGGATCGAGGCGACGCCCGAGCGCATTGGCCGGAAGCACCGCGTGGGTCTGCCAGCCACCCGGCGCCAGCACCAGTTCACCTGTGGCTACGCCCTCGGCGTTCGACTGCAGCACCTCTGCCACAGTCTGGCCTTCCATCACCGCACCCACGGGCACCGGCGCCGCATACGAAGGACCCTCGTCCATGCGTCCACGCATGTACGGGTCCAGCGACAGGTAGCGATTGCGCAGCAGCACCTCTCCTTCCGCCAATGCGGGCAGCGCGGCCTGCTCCAGGCGGAAGTTCGCCGCGCTCGGTGCGCCCTGCGGGCGCGAGGCCAGCACGATGCGGGACGTGGTCGGGGAATCGGACATGGCGGCGGTCTCTGCTGTGGCCAGCATCGGGAAAGGACTGCCGACACTACGCCGCAGCGACCGCCCGTGGCGCCCACGAAAACAGCGTTCCATTGCCCGGACCCGCGCGCGTCCGGCGCAACCCTTGCCCTTGCAGCTTTGGCGATCGCGGCGACCTGCTGAGTTCCAGCGCAGACGATGATCGATCGGCCGCCCTGCCCCACAACGGAGGATCAAGCACTTGCGAGCGCGCAGACGGCAATGTGAAGAATTCTTGGCAAAACCCTTGCCGAAGACAACCGACCTCCGTAATATACGCCTCCTTGGCAGCGACCTCGCTGCAACGAAACATGTGGCCGAGTAGCTCAGTTGGTAGAGCAGGGGATTGAAAATCCCCGTGTCGGCGGTTCGATTCCGTCTTCGGCCACCA
>NZ_JAPTFX010000195.1:0-6651 GCF_030985895.1 Stenotrophomonas sp. Sm6012
GGCCGGGCCCGGCCCGCCCTTAGAAGCGGTGCGTGTAGCCGCTCATCAGGCCGAACTGGTTCGGCTTCTGCACGATCGGGCTGTCGGCGGCGTCGCCGAGCAGGCGCGTGCCTTCGGCCGAGATGTACCAGTTGCCATTGCGGCCCACGCGATGGCTCCATTTCAGGCCGAGGCAGGCGCTCACCAGACCGGCCTTCGGCGTGTGCTGGGCAAAGCCGGTACGCGCGGCCTGCTCCGGGCTGACGCCGTACCAGGTCTGCATGTAGCCGCGGTTGCCATACTCGGTGGAGGCGCTGCCGCTGACCACGCCACCGGCCAGGTCGAACAGCGGCAGGTCCAGGCTCAGGTGCATCTGCTGGGTGGCCAGGCCGTTGTCGCCACGGTCTTCGTCCTTGCGCGTGAATTGCCAAGTGCCGCTCAGCACGGCCTCTCCCAGCGTATAACCAGCCGAAAGGCCGACCAGGGGACGGCTACGGATATCACCCATGCCGCGCAGGAAGTCGGAACCGCCGAGAGCGGAGTCCTTGTCGCGGCGGCTGCCGCTGGCGCCGATGTAGGCGCGCACGTGGGCATGCTCGCCGATCGCCGTGCCCCAGCCGATGCCACTGGTGCCGAGAAACCAGCCACCGGGTGACCGGGCGTCGAAGGACACCATCGGTGACGCCTGGAAGTCCTTGCTGCCGCTGTAGCGCGGGGTCACGCCGGCACCGGCGGCGACTTCGAAGGTCCAGTGGTCATCCTTGGCATGGGCGATCGGGGCGGCGAACAGCGGCAGCAGGGCCACGCAGAGCAGGGATGGGGTACGGTGACGCTGGGACATGGGCACTCTCGACAATGGGAGGGATGCAGCGCGCGCATCCGGCGCGCGCTGCAGGGTCGACAGCGTGGCGATTGGCCGTCGACTGATCCGTCCGCAGTTGTGCGGGAGTTGTAAGCAACTGTAATCACGCCTGTTGGCGTTCAGCTGGCAGCCAGCGGCCAGTGCATTTCCAGGCGGGCGCCGCCCAGCGTGGCGCGGCTGATGCGCAGTTCGCCACCGTGACGCGCCGCGATGCGGTTGACGATGGCCAGGCCCAGGCCGAAACCACCGGTATCGCGGCTGCGACTGTCATCCAGCCGGGTGAACGGGCGCATCACTTTTTCGCGGTCGGCCTCGGCGATACCGGGGCCGTCGTCATCCACGCGCAGGCAGGCGCGGCCGCCAACGCCTACCAGCGACACCTCCACCTGCGAACGCGCGTGGCGCAGCGCGTTGCCCACGAGGTTGCTCAGTGCCAACTGCAGCAGGCGCGGTTCGGCATCCACCCGCGGCAGCGCGCTGGGCTGCACCTGCAGTACCAGGCCCGCACGTTCGGCGTCGCGGCGCGCATCGGCCAGGCAGGCCTGCAGCCAGTCGTTGGCCTCGATGCGCTGCAGCGGCTCTCCTGCACTGGGGTGCTCCAGGCGTTCATAGGCCAGCAGTTCGCTCACCAGCCGGTTGAGTTCGGCCAGGTCGCCGTGCAGTCCCTGCGCCAGATTTGCGCGACGTGCGCGATCGTCGCTGTCCTGCATCAGGTCCAGCCCGAACGCCACGCGTGCAATCGGCGTGCGCAGTTCATGCGAGATCGCGTGGGTCAGGTCACGCTGGCGCTGCACCAGCTCGGCCACGCGCGCGGCCATGCGGTTGGAATGGTCGACGATGACCCGGATCTGTGAGCGCGGCGACACCTGCGCCCGCGCCTGCAGGTCGCCGGCGCCGATGCGGTCGGCATGCAGGCGCAGCGCTTCCAGGTCGCGCCACAGCAGGCGGACCCAGGCATACAGGCTGGCCCCGACCAGCAGCAGGATGCTGAGGTAGGCGGCGATGGACATGTAGGTGGTCATCAGCACCTCGCCGGGCAGGCGCAGGTGCAGCCAGCGGCCGCTGGCAGCTTCGATGGGCAACAGGATCTGCTGGTAATGATCGCGGACGATGAAGCCCTGTGCCTGCAGATGGGCCTGCTCCTGCGCGTCGAGCACGGGAGGCGTCTCCAGCAGGGTCAGCGCGATGCCATAGTGGGGTTGCCACTCTTGCACGCGCGCGCGCTGCTGTGCAGCGTCCAGGCCGGCCAGCCCAGTGCGCAGGGCATACACCTGCCCGCGCACCTGCTCGGCGAACACACGATCCTGTACCGGCAGGTAGATGCCGTCCAGGATGTGGTTGAGGACGAACACCGACACCAGGAAACAGGCACTGGTGACGAACCACAACCACAGGAACAGGCGCTTCATGCTGACCAGGCCGAGGGATTGAACTGGTAGCCGCGGCCCCACACGGTCTTGAGCCGCCGGGGTTCGCGTGCGTCGTCGCCAAGCTTGCGGCGCAGCTTGCCGATGCTGACATCGACGCTGCGGTCCAGCCCATCGAAGCCGATGCCGCGCACCGCCTGCAGGATCTGGTCGCGCGACAGGATCTGCCCCGGCCGGCTGGCCAGCAGCCACAGAATCTCGAATTCGGTTGTGCCCAGTTCCACCGGCTGACCATGCAGGTGTACTTCGCGCTGCATGCGGTCGATCAACAGTTCACCATGCATCAACCGGCACGGCGTGCCGGTCGCGCTGTTGCCGTGCCGGCGGCGCAGCAGGGCGCGCAGGCGGGCCAGCAGCAGGCGTGGTTCAACCGGCTTGTGCACGTAGTCGTCGGCGCCCGATTCCAGCCCCAGTACCTGCTCGATATCGTCCTCGCAGGCGGTCAGCATCAGGATCGGCACATCGGAAAAGCTGCGGATCTGCCGGCACACATCGATGCCGCCCAGGCCCGGCAGCATCAGGTCCAGCACCACCAGTTCCGGTGCATGCTGGCGGCACGCCGCGCCGGCCAGGTCGCCGCGGGCAACGTGCTGCACGGCAAAGCCATGTTCGCGCAGATAGTCGCTGACCAGCTCGGCCAGGCGGCGATCGTCTTCCACCAGCAGGACCGGGACCGGCGCGCCGCCGGCGGCGGGTGTCCAGGAAGAGGGCTGCATGCGTATTGGGCCTCCGTGCCCGGGCAGGATCGCCCGGCGGCGAAGCCTAGCAACGGGCCATGACGGCTGCCTGAATCGCGGCCAACCTGATAACCGGCGGTATGGGCGTCATCGCCAGCGGCTTTCAGCAGGTGGCCGCGCTTGGCCTATGTTGGCGGTTTCCCCGGATGGAGCCTGGTGCAATGAGCGACCCGCAGTGGCAACTGGAAACCCTGGCCGTGCACGGCGGCTACCGTCCCGACCCGACCACCCGCGCGGTAGCGGTGCCGATCTACCAGACCGTGGCCTATGCCTTCGATGACACCCAGCACGGTGCCGACCTGTTCGACCTGAAGGTGCCGGGCAACATCTACACGCGCATCATGAACCCCACCACCGACGTGCTGGAGCAACGCCTGGCCGCGCTGGAAGGCGGTATCGGCGCATTGGCACTGGCCTCGGGGCAGGCCGCGATCACCTACGCGATCCAGACCATCGCCGAGGCCGGTGACAACATTGTTGCGTCCAGCGCGCTGTACGGTGGCAGCCTCAACCTGCTGGCGCACACGCTGCCGCAGTACGGCATCCAGGCGCGCTTCGCTGATCCGGCCGATCCTGCAGCGTTCGCCGGTCTGATCGACGAGCGCACCAAGGCGGTGTTCGTCGAGTCGATCGGCAACCCGCGGGGCAACGTCACCGATATCGCCGCGATCGCCGAAGTCGCTCACGCGGCAGGCGTGCCGTTGATCGTCGACAACACCGTGGCCACGCCGTTCCTGCTGCGCCCGTTCGAGCACGGTGCCGACATCGTGGTGCACTCGCTGACCAAGTACCTGGGCGGCCATGGCAACAGCCTCGGCGGCGCGATCGTCGATTCCGGTCGCTTCGACTGGGCGGCGCAGCCCCAGCGCTTCGCCCGCCTCAACCAGCCCGACCCGAGCTACCACGGTGTGGTCTACACCGAAGCGCTGGGGCCGGCCGCCTACATCGGCCGCGCGCGGGTGGTGCCGCTGCGCAACACCGGCGCGGCGTTGTCGCCGTTCAATGCGTTCCTGATCCTGCAGGGTATCGAGACCCTGGCCCTGCGCATGGAGCGCATCAATGCCAATGCGCTGGCTGTGGCGCAGTTCCTGAAATCGCACGCCAAGGTGGCCTGGGTGCGCTATGCCGGGTTGGTCGACGACCCCGAGCACACTGCCGCGCAGCGCTATCTGCGCGGACACGGCTCGGGCGTGCTGACCTTCGGCCTGCCGGGCGGGCGCGAAGCTGGCGCGCGCTTCCTCGATGCGCTGAAGCTGTTCACCCGCCTGGTCAACCTGGGCGATGCGAAGTCACTGGCTACCCATCCCGCCTCGACCACCCATCGCCAGCTGGACGCGGCCGAGCTGGCCAAGGCCGGCGTCAGCGAAGACACCGTGCGGCTGTCGATCGGCATCGAGCACATCGGCGACCTGCGCGCGGACCTGGAGCAGGCCCTGGCCAACGCCTGATAGCCACGGGCTTGGTCGTCATCGCCACAGGCGATCACCACGGGCGCTGCGATGCGCTACGGTGGAACTGCCTCTCCAAGGCTTGGCAACGTGGCGATCCAGATCCCCGGTCGATGCGGGTCGACCGGGGATTTTTCTTGTGCCGCCGTGTCGACCAAGGTCGACACCCACCAGAGCAGAACGCCGTTCGGACAGATCGCAGGAATCTATCGAAGGCGGGGTGGGTCCGGTTGCGGGAGTGTCCGCGGCATGGATGCCGCGGCCAAGCCCCCATGGATGGGTTTACGGCGTCTCCCGCAACCGGACCCACCCCGCCATCCCACGGAATGTCAGCTTCTGCTTTTGTCGTTGCCGTTGCTGTTGCCGTTGCTTCGGCAGGTGCAGGGCTGCAAGCCCTGCACACGCTGCCCCTCACACCACCGGAATGCTGTGCTGCCCCAGGTTCCGGTACGGCGGCGTCGACATGATCATCTCCGCCAGCGAATAGGCCAGCTCGCGCTCGGCCATCACCGTGCCATCGGCACCGTGCTCCAGCAGATGCTTCACTTCGGCATCGCTGTGCGCACGCGCCAGCAGGGTCAGGTCGGGATTGATCGCGCGCAGCTTGGCCAGCGCCTCGCCGGCTTCCAGCGGTTGCGGAATCGCCAGCACCGCGATCTTCGCGCGCTCCGGGTGGGCCTCGGCCAGCACCCGATCAGCGGCGGCACTGCCACGGATCGCCGCCAGGCCCTTGGCGTGGGCCTGCTCGACGTGCTCCTTGTTGTCATCGATCACCAGCACCGGCACGCCACGGTCGCGCAGCACCTGCGCCAGTTCGCTGCCGACCCGGCCGTAACCGATCACGATGGCGTGGTCATGCAGGTCCCGGGACGGGCCAGTGGCTTCTTCCGGCTCGGGCGGCTGTGGCAACTGCTCCTGCTTGGCCTGCCAGCGGTCCAGCAGGCCGAACACCAGCGGGTTGAGCATGATCGAGACCAGCGCACCGGCCAGCACCAGCGACTGGCCTTCCTTCGGCAGGATCTGCAGCGCCACGCCGAGGCCGGCGATGATGAAGGCGAATTCGCCGATCTGCGCCAGGCTGGCCGAGATGGTCAGCGCGGTGCTGGTCGGGTGGCCGAAGGCGCGCACGATGAAGAATGCCGCCGCTGACTTGCCGAACATGATGATCAGCACCGTGGCCAGGACCTGCCACGGGTGTTGGATGAGGATGTTCGGGTCGAACAGCATGCCCACCGAGACGAAGAACAGCACCGCGAACGCATCACGCAGCGGCAGCGAATCATGCGCAGCCTTGTGGCTCAGTTCCGATTCGTTGAGCAGCATGCCGGCGAAGAACGCGCCCAGCGCGAATGAAACGCCGAACAGCATCGCCGAGCCGAACGCCACGCCCAGCGCGATCGCCAGCACCGACAACGTGAACAGTTCGCGCGAACCGGTGCCGGCAATGCGTTCCAGGATCCACGGAATGACCCGGCGCCCGACCACAAGCATCACCGCCACGAACAGGCCCAGCTGCACGAAGGTCCAGCCGATATCGGCCAGAACGCTGCCCAGCGAGTGCGATTCCTTGGCCGCGTCGGGGCCGAACACGCCGGCCATCACCGGCATCATCACCAGTGCCAGCACACAGGCCAGGTCTTCCACGATCAGCCAGCCGACCGCGATCTTGCCGCGCATGGTTTCCAGCAGGCGGCGTTCCTCCATGGCCCGCAGCAGAACCACGGTACTGGCGGTGGCCAGTGAGAATCCGAAGATGACGCCATGGATGGCGGGCCAGCCCATCAGCGAGGCCACACCCCAGCCGAGCAGGGTGGCCACCGCGATCTGGCCGATGGCGCCGGGAATGGCGATGGCCTTGACCGCCATCAGGTCCTTCAGCGAGAAGTGCAGGCCGACGCCGAACATCAGCAGCATCACGCCCAGTTCGGCCAGCTGGTTGGCCAGCGCCTGGTCGGCGACGAAGCCGGGGGTGAACGGGCCTACACAGATGCCAGCAACCAGATAACCGACCAGCGGAGACAAGCGCAGCTTGTTGGCCAGCGCGCCGAAGATGAAGGCGAGCCCCAGGCCAACGGCCACGATGTTGATCAGGTCGGTGTCATGGTGCATCGGCTCTCGCAGAAATCGGGGGGATGTCCCGATTTTCACCGATGAGGCCAGATACGGCAAACCCGCCGGCCACATGCTGTGGCGGCGGG
>NZ_JAPTFX010000196.1:0-6627 GCF_030985895.1 Stenotrophomonas sp. Sm6012
TCCCCCCCCCCCCCCCCCCCCCGGGGCGTGTGGGGGGGGGGCCGCCCCCCCCCGCCGCGGGGGCGGGGCCCGCCGGGGGGGCGGGGGCGGCGGCCCGTCAGGCCGCGCGGCAGCAGGCGCAGAAGATCCTGGCCGATGCCCAGTCGGCATTGCGCCACATCCTGGGGGAGCGCAACGACGGCTCCTCCTCCCCAGCCCCAGAAGGAGTTCCTGCGATGACCTTCCCGATCCCACCCTCTCCATTCCCCACGCCGGACCGTCCCGGCGGCAAAACCCCCATGCAGATTGCGCAGGAACTGGCCGACGCCGCGATGGCGGCAAGCGAGGAAGGCATCCGCCAGGCGATGATGGTCTCGCAGCAGGCCGTCGAAGCCGCCGCCGAAGCCGCCCGGCGCGCGGATGAGGCCGCCGAGGAAGCCGTACGCAGGGCCGCCGAAGCGAACGCCAGGTAGCGTCCGCTGCGGTGATGCGCACACCCCGGGCAGGCCTGAACCTGCGCCGGGGTTTTTCATTGCTCCGGTATGCGCCGATAGCTGCGCGGACTGACCCCGACCAGGCGCCGGAAGCTCTTCTCGAAATGGCTGAGGTCACCGAAGCCGACCTGCAGCGCGACATCGGTGATGCGCAGGCGCTGCCCACCCCGCAGCAGCTGCTTGGCGTGTTCGATGCGCTGCTGCTGCAACAGCAGCTTGAAGGTGGTGCCCAGTTCGCTGCGGAACAGGAAGCCCAGGTGCGACTGGCTCACATGCGCCTGGCGCGCCAGATCGCCCAGCGTGACCGGCTCGGCGGCATGATCCTTCAGGTAGGCAAGCGCACGCTTGAGGCCATCGTGCAGGCCGTCGTGTGACGCGGCAGGTGCCGTCGATGCGACTGCCTGTGGTGCTGCCCCGGCCACCTCCAGCGCCTCCGCCTCGGGCAACGGACGATCCGCGTCCACCGCCGCTTCACCCAGCATCAGGCCAGGCGCATGCCGCAGCAGGTCCTCACGACGGATGCTGCGCCCGCCGGTCATCACCGCCAGGCGCACCACCACCCGCTCCATCTCCAGCAGGTTGCCGGGCCAGTCATGGCCACGCAGCGCGTCCAGCACGTCCTCGCTGATGACCTGCGGGTTGAACCCATGCATCTGCAGCGAGCGCGCCACCAGCGCATCGATATCGTCGCTTCGCTCACGCAGCGGGGGAATGTCCACGGTGAGGAACTCCAGCCCGGCCAACAGCGCCCGCGAGAACTGCCGCTCGCGCACACGCTGCTCGAGGTCGGCACTGGTGGAGGCGATCACCCGGATCGCGCGGGCCTGGCCGGACTGGACCGTGGCCATCTCCAGCTCGCGTATGCAATGCGAGAGCTGCGCCTGCAAGGGAACCGGAAGCTCATCCACCTCGTGGAAATACAGGCTGCCGCCGCGGGCGCGCGCGAACCAGTCCGCAGGCGTTTCCTGTGGGTGGGCGCAGTTGACCTCGACGAACGGCCCCCGCCGCCGCGGACCGCAGCTGTGCAGGGCCGCGGCCAGTTCCATCTTCTCGGTGCCGAATTCGCCGCGCAGCAGCACCGGCAACTGGCTGGCGGCAGCGCGCTCGACGAACTCCTCCATCTGCTTCAACGCGTCGCAGGCGCCGACCAGCAGCAACGGGCGGCTCAGGGCCTGTTCGGCCCAGGCTTGCGCTTCATAGCGCTTGATCAGATGTGCGCATCGATGCGCGAATGCCTCACCCAGCGCCAGCGCACTGCTGTCCAGTCCATCCGCCTCGCCTTCCAGCTGCAGCTCGCCGAGCACCTCGCCGCCGTAGCGGATCGGCAGGCGCTGGCCGGCCTCCAGCGACGCGTCCTGGCCAGGGGCCGTGCCCGGTCCACGCAGATGGACACGGCCGCCACGCAGCGCATGGTGTTGCGAAAACTCCTTGATGAACGCGCCCAGCAGGTCGGGCAAGGACCGGTACGGTCGATAGGCGCGCTGCAACATCTGACTGACTTGCCTGTGCATTGAAACTCCCCTTGCGAATGGCGCCCCGGTGCTGCTGCACCAGGCGATCGCGCAATGCCTAGCGTCTGGCTTCATTGCGTGATGCTGCGATGCCTACGCCGCGCCTCGCGCCAGCCGCTGCACACGCAGATCAACGCGCACGCTGTCCGCCCCCATGCCCCCAGGGGGTTGCCGTCGGTGGGTCGACGATGCGGACGTCGGACGGATCCGGATTCCCCCAACGCCTTCACGGCGCCGGCATTTCCGATTATCGAATCGGAGTTTCAAGAGAAACGTGATGATAATCACGTGAATATCCCGATCGCCGCGCGACATTCACGCGTTGGCGGACCCCCGCAGCACCAGGAAATCGTCCTTTTCACGGGCTGTGGCGCGGCGCCAGCGATATCTGGGCAGCGTGCAGCACCGCACCCATATCACCGCGCCGCGTGCCGGCGGCATAATCCGCGCCCCGATCAAGGAGATTCAACGTATGGAACACACTACCCCGGCGGCGCCCAAAAACCATCTGATGTGGGCGGTCCTGAGTATCTTCGGTGGCTTCTGGCCCTTCGGCATCGTCGCCACCGTCTACGCCAACCGCACGTCATCGCTGCTCGCCGCCGGCCAGATCGGCCCGGCCACGGTGGCATCGCGCAAGGCGCTGCGCTGGATGATCGCTTCATTCGTCACGCTGCCGCTGTGTGTCCTGCTGCTGGTGGGCTATGCACTGATCCTGCGCGCAGCTGGCTGAGCCACGCAGCGACGGTCTGCGGCATGATGGGTGTCCTGTCCTGCTCTGGAGCCAGCCATGCCTTTGGGATTCATCGGCCTGGGCGTCATGGGAACCCCCATGGCCAGCCACCTGGCGCGGGCGGGCCATGCCGTGCTGGGCTGGTCCCGCTCCGGCCGCAACCACGCCGCCGCGCGTGCCGCAGGCATCGAGGTCCGTGAGCAGCTGCACGACGTATTCGCAGCCTGCGAAACCCTCATCCTGATGCTGGCCAACGACGACGCCATCGACGGCGTGCTCGATCGACAGGGCAGCGCGTTCGGCGAACGCGTGCGCGGCCGCCTGCTGATCAACATGGGCACCAGTTCGGCGGCGTATTCGCAGGCGCTGGGCGAACAGATCCGTGCTGCGGGTGGCCGTTACGTGGAAGCGCCGGTCTCCGGCTCCCGTGTACAGGCCGAAGCGGCGCAGCTGGTCATCCTGCTGGCCGGCACCGATGCCGATCTCGCCGTGGCGGCACCGCTGCTGGCACCGATGGGCCGGCAGACGGTGTGCTGCGGCAGTGTGCCGTCGGCGCTGCGCATGAAGCTGGCGGTGAACCTGTACCTCATCACGCTGGTCACCGGCCTGGCCGAAGCGGTGCACTTCGCCGAAGCCCACGGCATCGAGCTGGAACGCTTCGCGCAGGTGCTCAATGCCGGGCCGATGGCCAGTGACGTGTCACGGATCAAGCTGGACAAGATGGCCCGTGGCGATTTTGCCGTGCAGGCCTCGATCACCGACGTGTACAAGAACAGCGGGCTGGTGGCCGCCGCCGCGCGCGAGGTCGGCATGCATGCACCGCTGATCAACGCCAGCGATGCGCTGTTCGCACAGGCGCAGCACGCCGGGCTGGGCGCACTGGACATGGCCGCCGTGCTGCAGGCGGTACGCGCCGGTCCGGTTGGTACCGACCGGGCCTGATCGGAATTCATCTTCCGGCACTCCTGCCGTCCCCGGCCGCTGCTATATTCAGCCACGCTCGGCAGGCACGGTGCCTGCCCTCGAATCACAGGGAGTTGGACATGGGTCTGGTACAGGCGGTGAAGGGTGCGGTAGGCGGTGTGCTGGCCGACCAGTGGAAGGACTTCTACACCGTGCCCACGGGCCTGCCGTCCACGGCGGCCCTGTTTGCAGCGGTACCGCGCGGCACCAACGCCGGCCGCGGCTCCAACACCAGCGGCTCGTCCAACATCATCAGCAATGGTTCGAAGATCGTTGTGCCGGAAGGCTACGGCCTGCTGCTGTTCCAGGACGGCGCGATCACCGCGTTCGTTGCCGAAGCGGGCGGCTACGAGTGGCGCTCGGACGATCTGAACTCGCAGTCGATCTTTGCCGGTGACGGCCTGGTCAGCACCTTCATCAAGCAGAGCTGGGAACGCTTCAAGTTCGGCGGCCAGCCGGGCTCGCAGCAGGCCGCCTACTTCGTGTCGCTGAAGGAACTGCCGGACAACCGGTTCGGTACCCAGTCGGAGATCTACTGGGACGACGGCTTCCTCAACACCCAGGTCGGCGCGGTCACCCGTGGCTCATACACGCTGAAGATCGTCGACCCGATCCTGTTCGTGAAGAACTTCGTGCCCGCCAGCTACCTGCAGCCGGGCCAGGTGTTCGATTTCACCGACCTGGACAACGCCGCCGCCAGCCAGCTGTTCAATGAAGTGGTTGGTTCGCTGGCCCCGGCCTTCAGCCTGTATACGAACGATCCGGGCAAGGGCAACCGCATCACCAAGCTGCAGCAGGATTCGATCGGCTTCGCGCAGAGCCTGTCCGCTGCGGTCGAGCAGGCGTATCAGTGGCAGAGCGATCGTGGCCTGGCCATCGTCAAGACCGCCATCGTTTCCATCGAGTACGACGCCAACACCCGTGAATTGCTGAAGACCGTGCAGCGCGCCGATGCGCTGTCCGGCTCGCGCGGCAACTCCAACCTGCAGGCCAGCGTCGCCCAGGGCATCCAGTCGGCCGGCGAGAACGGCGGTGCGGCGGGCCTGGTCGGTGTCGGCATGGCCTCGGGCATGTTCGGTGTCGGCGGCATGCAGCAGCCGGTGACGCCGGCCGCGGACGATCCGGTGGCCAAGCTGAAGAAGGCCAAGGAGATGCTGGACCTGGGCCTGATCACCCAGAGCGACTACGACGCCCTGAAGGCCAAGGCACTGGGCCTGTAACGGCAGGACGCACAACGAACATGTCCGATCCCCAAAACGGCCCCCCGCCGCTGCCCGGATCCGCTCCCGCGCCCCCCCCCCGCGACGCCGCCGCCCTTGCGGGCGGCGTCGTTGAGTGGACCGGGTTCGCCGCAGGACGTCCCTCCCCTGCCCGGCAGCTTCCCGCTGGACACCTCGACGCTGCCGCAGGCCATCCGCGATGAAGTGGAAGCCCCGGACCCGGTCGCCATCGACACCTCGGCCAGCGAGCTGAAGGACGGCCTCAACCGCTGCCCGAAGTGCGGCGCCACCGACATCCGGCCCAAGGCCGGCACCGACATCCTGGTCTGCCTGTACTGCCGTCACGAATGGCATGGCGCGCGGGTCGAAGAGGAATTCGGGCTGGGCGAAGCCATCGACCAGCTGCGTGGCACCGTCATCGCCTCCGGCGCGCGTGACATCGACGCCGATACCTCGGCACTGATGACCTTCAAGTGCACCGGCTGCGGCGCCGAAGTCACGGTCAACACCGAAAGCACGATGACGGCGCGCTGCCACTGGTGCCGCCATGTGTTCGGCGTCAACGAACAGATCAGCAACGGCGCGGTGCCCGATGCCGTCCTTCCCTTCCATATCAAGAAGGACGATGCGGTCGCGCGCATCCGCCAGTTCGTCGACAAGCGCCGGATGTTCGCGCTGAAGGCGTTCAAGCAGGAGTTCACCCCGGAAAACGTGGTGGGCGTGTTCCTGCCCTACATGATCGTGGACAGCAATGTCAGCGCGGCCGTGGCCGGCAAGGGCGAGATCCAGACCCGGCAGTACACCGTGGGCAGCGAGAAGAACAAGCGCACCGTCTATGACGCCGACATCTATCAGATCGAGCGCCAGGTCGACTTCACCGTTGACGATCTGCCGCTGGAATCCTCCGCCGAGCGCGGCAACCTGGATATCCGCACCAACACCAACAACATCATCAACACCATCCTGCCGTTCGACACCAAGAACGCGGTGAAGTGGAATGCCTCGTACCTGGCGGGCTTCACCTCCGAGAAGCGCAACCTGGACGTGGAGAAGCTGCGGCCACGACTGGAAGACCAGCTGCTGTCCATTGCGCGCTCGCAGGTGGAATCTTCGGTACGCGGCTACAACCGTGGCGTGCGCTGGGAGCAGGAGCAGCTGGAAGTGCATGGCACCCGCTGGGTATCGATGTACCTGCCGGTCTGGCTGTATTCGTACCACCAGCCCGGCAAGAACGGCGGCATGCTGCACTACATCGCGGTGAACGGCCGTACTGGCGAAACCATGGGCAGCGTGCCCGTGCAGCAATGGAAGATGCTGCTGGCGGCGTTGACCGCCGGCACGGTCATCGAAGCACTGGCAATCCTCATCCTGATGGCAACCTCATGAGCGACGATAGCGGCCTCTGGCTGTTGGCGGCAGGTCCGGCCGGCGCAACCGCGCTGTACTGGGCGCTGTACCGCTACTACCGCAACAGCGACAAATCGCACTCCTTCGAGCACGAGACCGAGGTCAAGGCACAACCGGTCACCGGCTCCAACCAGAAGGTGGGCCAGGTGCGTGGCACCGAGGCCACGCGCATCGAAGGCGACAACGTGTACCAGTACCGGATACGGGTTGCACGGGTAAAGCCCGATCGGTAGAGCCAGGCCATGCCTGGCTGCGGGGAGTGGGGGGCCCCGGGGGGGGGGGGCGCCGCGAGGCCCCCCCCCCCCCCCCCCCCCCCACAC
>NZ_JAPTFX010000197.1:0-6606 GCF_030985895.1 Stenotrophomonas sp. Sm6012
CCACCCTGCCCGCCCCGCCAGCGCTTCGGTATGCTGGCGCCCTTTCCAGAATCCAGCGCCGCGAGCGCACTGCCGATGAGCCTGTTCCGCCCCCGCATGCTGCTGTCCGTCGCCCTGATCGGCCTGCTGGCCGGCTGCGGCGGCGATCCGGTCCGTCCCGCGCCGCCGCCGGCACCGACCGTGGTGCCGCAGGCCAAGCCGGTGAAGATCGGCATCGCGCTGGGTGGCGGCGCGGCCAAGGGCTTCGCCCACATCGGCGTGATCAAGATGCTGGAAGCCAACGGCTTCGAACCGGTGGTGGTGTCCGGCACCAGCGCCGGCAGCGTGGTCGGCGCCCTGTATGCCAGCGGCATGGACGCGTTCCAGATGCAGAGCAAGGCGGTGGCACTGGATGAAGCCAGCATCCGCGACGTGCGCCTGTTCTCCGGTGGCCTAGTGCAGGGCCAGAAGCTGCAGGACTACGTCAACGAACAGGTGGCCAACCGCCCGGCCGAACGCCTGAAGAAGCCGTTCGCCGCGGTCGCCACGCAGCTGGAAACCGGCGAGCGCGCGATCTTCGTGCGCGGCAACGTCGGCCAGGCCGTGCGCGCGTCAAGCAGCATCCCCGGCGTGTTCGAGCCGGTGAAGATCGGTGGCCACAACTACATCGATGGCGGCGTGGTCAGCCCGGTGCCGGTGGATGCCGCGCGCCAGCTCGGCGCAGACTTCGTGATCGCCGTGGACATCTCCAGCAAGGCCAGTGGCAAGGCGCCCACCGGCATGCTCGGCATCGTCAACCAGTCGATCTCGATCATGGGCCAGCGCCTGGGCGAGCAGGAACTGGCGCGCGCCGACATCGTGATCCGGCCGAAGGTACTGGACATCGGCGCTGCCGATTTCAGCCAGCGCGGCACCGCGATCCTGGAGGGCGAGAAGGCCGCGATGGCGGCGATGCCGCAGATCCGCGCCAAGATCCAGCAGTTGCAGAAGGCCCGTGCCGCCGCCGCGGCACCGGCACCGGTTGCCGCGCCGAAGTGCGAGGAAGCCTCGCGCTTGGGCAAGCTGATGGGCCGCAAGGACAAGTGCTGAACACCCCGGCGCACCGCCACTGAGCGGTGCGCCGCTCAGCGCGCGTGGCGATGGCCTGCGGCGTGCTGGCGCTCCTGCCGCATCTGCTCCCTGGACCGTTCGTGCTCGGCCGCGCTCTGCTGCAGCTGCGCCACCGCATCGCCGGGCAGCCACAGTTGCCGGCTGGCCCGGGTCATCGCCACATAGGCCGCGCGCACCGGGCTGTGCCGCGAACGCTTGCCGGCGACCGCCTTGAAGCAGCAGTCGGACATCGAGACGACATCGAACTGCAGGTTCTTGGCATGTTCGGCCAGGCACAGCACGATCTGGCTGTCCTCGACGGGAACCAGCGCCTGCAATGTCTGCATGATCCGTTGCCCGCCATCGCTGCGGGTAAACAGGTCTGCCAGCCGTCCTTCGCCACGTGCCACGAACTGCTCGACCACCCGTTCCCAAGGCCGCAGCGAACCGCCTTGGCGCACCACGTTCCATGCTTCGATCGGCTCGCGCAGGGCGCTGTGCAGCGGCCGCAGCGTGGCCGGGTGGATATGCAGCCGCGCGCCCCGTGCATGCAGGCGCACCGCATCCTCCATCAGCCGTACCACGTCGCCGTAGATGCGGATGCCTGCATCGGGCACCTGTGACCAGTCGGCGTACTGCAGCAGCCCGGTGGCGCGATCGGTGGCACCGGCAAACGGTTCCGCATCGCGCCCCATGTAGTCCATCGCCAGCGTCTGGTTGACCAGTTCATCCACCTGCCGGCCCTGCCGCACCGACTGGTGCATCTCCACCCGCTTGGCCGCCTGCCAGCGATGCACGTTTCCGCTCAGGCGCTGGTGCGGATCGCCCAGGCTGACCACGCCCGGCGCATGCGCGGCCAACAGCTGCCGCCAGGCGGGACTGAGATCGTGTGCCTCGTCGATCAGCAGCATGCCCAGTTCCAGCGGCGGTGCGACGCCCTGCAACCACAGCCACTTGCCGATATGCGCCGCGGTCAGGCTGAGGCAGCCTCCGCGCTGGACACCGGCATCGAACATGCAGCGCCACACCTGCTCGGCCGCCGCGATGTAGGGATCGGCGTTGATCATGGCCCAGTGCACGGTGCGCTTGAAGTGCCACGGTTGCAGGCTCGCCGCAGACGATGCGCACCACTGGGTGATTGCATCGAGTGCGGTGCGCAGCACCTGTTCCGGTGTTCTGCTGCCGATGGGCTGCAGGCCGATCCGGTCGGCGATGACGCGCGGTGACAGCGTGCTGATCCGGTAGGTGGCGACGAAGCCCCGGGTCTTTCCACTGCGCGCGGCATGCTGCGCGAGATGGTTGGCGAACTCGATCTGGGTCATCAGCCGCCTGGCGGTGCTGGCCGGCACGCGGGCTCGGAACGCGTCCACCTGCCCTCGCGAGGGCGCGATATAGGTGTAGCGGCCCGGCCGCGCGTCCATCAGCGCCAGCACCAGGTGGCCCTTGCCGGTGCCGGCGTAGCCATCGAGGTCGATCAGTTCATCCGGATTGGCCGCGATGGCACGCAGCACACGGGCCTGTTCGGAGGTGTACAGGCCATGGTGTTCAAACGCCCGCGCGTCCGTCGCCATCGCCTCGCCGGGGTCCTGCGCGCCGTCTTCATCCTCGCTGCCGAAGGCGGCGGGAAAGTGGATCTCCTGTTCGACCAGGGTCTCCTGGCAGGCCAGCTGCAAGGCCAGTCCCGGGTAGGCCTGCGGGGATTGCCCGATGAAGTCCTGCAGGATCTCCGCCGGTGCCAGCAGCACGCCATGGGCGGCCAGCGCGGACAGCCAGGCGTCCAGTTCCGGCTGTGCACCACCGCCGGCACCCGCCAGCTGCTTGCCCGCGTCCTCGCTGCTGGCAAACAGCACGCAGGCGTCATGCAGCAGGCGCTCGATCTCGGCCGGCGCATGCAGGCGCGCGCGGCACAGCTGCGCGGCCATCAACCCGGCCTGTTCGAGCGCGGTCTGCGGTGGGGTGCCATGGGCGATGTAGCGCGCCAGCGACTTGCGCTGCAGCGGCAGGAAGGTGGTGTTGAGCACCGGGTGCTGGAGTCGGGACATGCCTGGAGCCGGAAAGGAACGCTGCGCCGTGCGCAGGGCGGTGATGCTCGGCTACCCGCCCGGCCGCGTCAAATCGCGGCGGCGCTCATTCCAGCTGCGACAGCGGCAATGCCTGGAAGCCCTTCACCGTGCGCAGCACGAAGCTGGAATTGGCATCGGCCACGCCCCCGGCGTTGAGCAGGCGGTCCAGCAGGAAGTGCGAGAAGTGCTCCAGGTCGCGCACATAGACGTGCAGCAGGTAGTCCATGTCGCCGGTCAGCGCATGGCAGGCCACCACCTCATCCCAGCCCTGCACGCTGTCCACGAAGTGGCCGATGGCGGCCTGGTCGTGCTTCTCCAGCTGCACCCGTACGAAGGCCTGCAGGCCCAGGCGCAGCTGCCGCGGCTCCAGCCGCGCGCCATAACCGACGATCACGCCTTCGCTTTCCAGCCGCTGCAGGCGGCGCAGGCAGGCCGAGGGCGACAGGTTCACCCGCGTCGCCAGCTCGGCGTTGGTGGCGCGTCCATCCCGCTGGATTTCGGCCAGCAGACGTATATCAGTGCGATCGAACTGGACTTCTCCGGCCATTGTTGCTCCGCAACATGGTGAGTACGCAATGATATTGCGCCAACAAGGCCAATCGGCGCAACTTTTGCAACCCTGTTGCGCGCTGCCTGCCCTAGCATCGTGGGTATGCCCATCAAGGAGCGTCCCATGGATCTCGCCCAGCCCCGCCGCGTCGAACACCAGCAGACCGACAAGGGCTACGTGCCGGTGTACACCACCGCGCTCGTCGAGCAGCCGTGGGACACCTACAGCGCCGATGACCACGCCACCTGGAGCACGCTGTACCAGCGCCAGCGCGAGCTGCTGGTCGGCCGCGCCTGCCAGGAGTTCCTCGATGCGCAGGACGAGATGGGCATGAGCGCGCACATGATTCCGCGCTTCGACCAGCTCAACGAAGTGCTCGGCGCCGCCACCGGCTGGACCCTGGTCGGCGTCGAAGGCCTGCTGCCGGAACTGGATTTCTTCGACCACCTGGCCAACCGTCGTTTCCCGGTGACGTGGTGGATCCGTCGCCCGGACCAGATCGACTACATCGCCGAGCCGGACCTGTTCCACGATCTGTTCGGCCACGTGCCGCTGCTGATGAACCCGGTGTTCGCCGACTACATGGAGGCCTACGGCCGCGGTGGCGTCAAAGCCCACGCGATCGGCCCGGATGCGCTGCAGAACCTGACCCGCCTGTACTGGTACACGGTGGAATTCGGCCTGATCGACACGCCTCAGGGCCTGCGCATCTACGGTGCCGGCATCGTGTCGTCGAAGGGCGAATCGCTGTACTCGCTGGAATCGGCCGCGCCCAACCGCATCGGCTTCGACCTGCAGCGGATCATGCGCACCAAATACCGCATCGATACCTTCCAGAAGACCTACTTCGTCATCGACAGCTTCGAACAGCTGATGCAGGCGACGTCGCCGGACTTCACGCCGATCTATGCCGCACTGGCCGACCAGGCGCACCTGCCGGCCGGTGATGTGCAGCGCGATGACCGCGTGTTCCAGGCCGGTACCGGTGAAGGCTGGGCCGACGGCGGCGACGTGTAAACACGCGGTCGCGCAGGTAGTCTGCGGGACATGACTGATGTGTTTGCTGCCTTCCGCGTCACCGACGTCGCCTTCGACGACGACTTCATCCTGCTGACCCTCGCCGATGGCCGCCGCACCCGCCAGCCACTGCGCTGGGCGCCCGCGCTGTTCGAAGCCACGACCGAACAGCGCGCGCACTGGGTCGCCACCGCCGATGGCCTGGGCGTGAACTGGCCCGCACTGCTGCCGCCGCGCGAGGATGGCGTGGTCGATGTTCCCAACCAGGTGTGGGACGACCACTACGAGGCGGCGCTGGCGCGCTTGAAGGCGGCTGCATGGGCGCTGGATGCGTTGTCCGATGAAGACCAGCAGCTGGTGGCGCTGTGGCGCATGGAAGCGGACATCAACAACGGCGGCTTCATGCAGTTCCTGTGCAACTGGGGTGACCCTACCTGCCAGCTGGCGCTGCGTGCGTTGCAGGCGATGGGCGCGGTGCAGACCCACGCGATCCTGGCCGGCATGCGCGGGTTGCTGGACCGGCTGGAAGACGACCCGGCAATCACACAGCTGCACGACCTGTATGGCGCGATGACCGAGCAGGAGCAGGCCGCCCTGCATGCCTTTGACGAAGCCTATTTCGAGCGGCCGGAAGACCTGGCGCGGCTGGGGCTGAAGCACTTCGGGCCGGAGCCGTTGTAGAGCCAAGCGCGGATCGCGTTGATCTGTAGAGCCGAGCCCATGCTCGGCTGCGTTCAATCACGCGGGTACGCCAGCAGCACCACCAGATCCTCCTCACCCACCTGCTGCAGCGCGTGCGTGCTGCCGGTGCGCGTCAGCAGCGCGTGGCCCGCCCGCACGTCGTGCTGCTTTCCATCCAGCACGTAGCTGCCCTGCCCGCTCACGATGTAATAGATCTCATCCTTGTGCTGCGGGTGCAGGCCGATGCCGGCGCCCTTGTGCAGCACGCGCTTGCGCAGCACGAACGGCAGGTCCGCGGCGTCGGCGAAGAACGGGTACGCGGTGGTCGGACCGGCGCCGCCATGCGGGCCTGGCTGCATGCGTGCAACCGTGTCTTCATACATCACCTGCGAGGGTCGCTGCGCATCGGCGCCCTGCCCTGCGCCCATCACATCGCAGTCGATGTCACGCACCAGCGCCGGTTGCAATGCGGGCAGCAGTGGCACCGCCTCGCGCAGCACCAGGCAGGCCACTGCATTGGCACCGGCCACGCTGAAGTGGGTGCCGTCGGCTTTGTTCTGCGCAGGCACGAACAGGAAGTACGGGCGCGCGCCCTGTTCGCCCAACGCACGTATCCAGCGCGTGCTGCGGTCATTTAGCTCGATCAGCGCGACGTGTTCGCGCGCAGCCAGCTGCTGCATCGCCAGCGTGTAACGCGCGTGCGTATCCAGCAGCGATCCGAAGTCGTGCAGCAGCCGCGCCACCGGCGTGACCAGCACCGGCGTGGCGCCCTTGTCACGCGCCACCTGCACATAGCGCATCAGCAGGCGCGGATAGTCGGTGTCCGGGTCGGTGTAACGCGTGCGGTCTTCGAACTTCGCATCGTTGTGGCCGAACTGGATCAGCAGCACGTCGCCGCGGCGCAGCTCGCTGGCGATCGCCTCCAGGCGCCCTTCGTCGATGAAGCTGCGTGTGCTGCGCCCGCCCTTGGCGTGGTTGTGCACTTCGAAGCGCGCCGGGTCCAGGTAGCTCTGCAGCGCCTGGCCCCAGCCCGCCTGCGGCGCACGCTCCGGCCCATACTCGGCGGCGGTGGAGTCACCGGCGATGAACAGCCGCACCGGCGCCGCCTGCGCGGTGGTGCACGAGAGCAGCAACAGCAGCAGCAGGTTGCGCATGGCGGAGCCCCGGTAGTGCCGGCCGCTGGCCGGCAACCTCATTAACGATGAAAGCACCGCCTCGATGCCGGCC
>NZ_JAPTFX010000198.1:0-6440 GCF_030985895.1 Stenotrophomonas sp. Sm6012
GGCCAGCGGCCGGCACTACCATTCACGGTTCGCGCAACAACACCCCATCACGCAACCGGTACTGCGCATCGACCACGCCGTCGGGCAGATCATCGTGGGTGATCATCAGCAGGCTGCGACCGTCCAGCAGTCCGGACAGGTCCTGCAGCAGCGCGCGTGCGGTATCCACGTCCAGCCCCTCGGTCGGTTCGTCCAGCAACAGGATCGGCGCTTTGCGCAACAGCGCGCGCGCCAGTGCCAGGCGCCGTGCCTGCCCGGCCGACATCGTCGCACCGTTCTCACCGACCCAGGCCTGCAGGCCGCCATTGCGCTCGGCCCATTCGGCCAGGCGTACCCGGCGTAGTACTGCCCACAGCTCGACGTCGTTGGCGTCGGGATCACCCAGCCGCAGGTTCTCGGCCACCGTGCCGGCAAACACCGGCGCGTTCTGCGGCAGCCACGCCAGCTGCCGATGCCACTCGGCCTGGGCGAAATCGCGCAGGTCGCGGCCGCCGTAGGTGATTCGCCCCTGCTGCGGATCCCACAGCCGCAGCAGCAGGCTGGACAAGGTGGTTTTGCCGCTGCCGCTGTCGCCGCGGATCGCGATGCGCTCGCCCGGTGCCAGGGTCAGCTGCAGGCCGGACAGCACCGGCCGCGCCGCGCCCGGCCACTGGAAATGGACATCATCCCAATGCACGCGCGCCGCCTGTGGTACAGCGTGCGGCGTCGACGGATCCTCCACCGTCGGCGACTGCTCGACGATGGCCTGCAAGCGATCGGCGGCGATGCGCCCGGACTGCAGCGACTGCCAGGCCAGGCCCATGCCCGCCCACAACTCGATCAACGCCACGGTGAGGAACACCAGGCCGGCGGCCATTTCCGGCGCGATGCGCTGCTGTTCGGCCGCATGCAGGGCCAATGCCAGCATCGCCACCAGGCCGAGCCCTGCCACCAGGCCATGCAGGGTCGAGCCTGCAATCAGGCGCCAGCGCCGGCGACGGTCGCGCGAGGCCAGCTGCTTGGCCGCTACCCGCACCTTCAACTGCCACGCCGCATCGGCATGCAGCGCGGCCAGATCCCCGGCCCCTTCCAGTCCTTCGAATGCAGCGGTGCGCAACGCGGCGCGATGGGCGGCGCGGTCTGCTTCTTCATCATCGCGACCCCGCACGCCCAGCCACGGCACACCGACGGCGATCAGCAATGCCAGCACCGCCAGCAGCACGGCCGCCGACGGCAGGATCAGCGCCGCTGAAACCACCGCGACCAGCGACAACGCACCCAGCGCCACCAAGGGCCCTATGGCACGCACCAGCAGGCCATCCACCTCACCGATATCACCGAGCAGGCGTGCCAGCAGGTCGCCGGTACGCGTGGCCCCCAACCGCGCCGGCGCCAGTGGCAGCGCGCGGCGGAAGAACCACACGCGCAGGTCGCGGGCAATGCGCAGGGTGGCATCGTGGCCGACCAGTTTCTCGAAATAGCGCGACACGATGCGCGCCATGGTCAGGCCACGGATGCCGGCCGAGGGCGAGAAGAAATTGAAACCCTGGCCCAGCCCGGCCGCACCGGCCAGCGCGGCCGCGGTGAGGAAGCCACCGGACAGGCTCAGCAGCGCGGTACCAGCCAGCATCGTGGTCCACAGCAGCAGCATCGTCAGCAGCAGGCGCGACCGATGACGCAGGAACACTGCGCGCAGTGAATCAGGCGAACGGCTCATGCGCGCACCGCCTGCGCCGGCTCGACCACGCGCCCTTCGGGCAGCAGCAGGCAACGGTCGGCCCACGCGATCACCGCCGGGCTGTGGGTGGCGACCACCACGCTGCGGCCCCGCGCATACGCGGCCAGGCTGCGCAGCAGCGCGGCTTCGGTATCGGCATCGAGAAAGGCGGTCGGCTCATCCAGCAGCAGCACCTGCGGGTCGCGCAGCAGCAGGCGCGCCAGGCCGATGCGGCGCGCTTCGCCACCGGACAGGCCGAAGCCGCGCTCGCCGATCACCGTGTCCAGCCCCTGCGGCAGTCGTTGCGCGAACTGCAGCACCTGCGCCGCCTCGGCCACCGCACGCAGCCGTGCATCGCTGGCACCGGGGTCGGCCAACCGCAGGTTGTCGGCAATGCTGCCGTGGAACAGGTAGGGGCGCTGGCTGGCATAGGCCACCTGCACGCCGGGGCGCAGCTGCAACTTGCCGGCGCGTGGCGGCAACCAGCCGGCCAGCGCTTCCAGCAACGTGCTCTTGCCAGACCCGCTGGGGCCCACCAGGGCCAGCCGCTGGCCCGGTTCCAGCAGTACATCCAGATCCTGCAGCACATCGTGCGGTGCGCCCAGCGGACGCAGCACCAGCCCCTGCGCGCGCAGCGGCGGCAAGGCGGCCTCGGCCGGCTCCACCGCCAGCGCGGCGCCCTCGTTGTCGAGCAGGCCCTGTTCGTCGGGCAGCGACTGCAGCAGGCGCTCCACTTCTGCGGCCGCCGCCAGGGCGTTGGCACGGTCGTGGTAGTGCGCGGCCAAGCGCCGCAGTGGTGCGTAGAACTCCGGGGCCAGCAGCAGGCAGAACAGGCCCGCGCCCAGCGTCGGCACCGCTGCATGCAAAGACATCATGCCGAGGTAGCTCAGGCCCAGGTACAGCGCAACCATCGCCACGCTCACCGAGGCGAAGAATTCCAGCACCGTGGATGACAGGAACGCGATCCGCAGCACCTTCAGCGTGCGCAGGCGCACGCCTTCGGCGGCGGCCTCCACGCCAGCCAGTTCGGCTTCGCCACGGCCGTACAGACGCAGCAGGCCCAGGCCCTTGATGCGATCGGCGAAGTGGCCGCTCATCCGCGCCAGTTCCCCCAGCTGGGCGCGACCGGCCGCTTCAGCGCCCCACCCCACCAGCATCATGAAGAACGGCACCAGCGGCGCGGTGAACAACAGGATCAGCGCCACCACCCAGTCGACCCAGGCCACTGCGGCCAGGATCAGCAGCGGCACCACCACCACCTCGGTGCGTACCGGCAGGAAGCCGCTGTAATAATTCTCGATCGCATCACCGTGATGCAGCACCAGTTCGCCCAGCTCGCCGGTGCGGCGCTGGCGCAGCCACAGCGGGCCATGGCCCAGCAGGCGCGCGAACACGCGTTCGCGCAGTGCCAGCCGCGCAGCATCGGCCACATCACCGGCTGCGGCCTGGGTGGCGCTGCCCAGCAGCGTGCGCAGCACCAGGATCAGCGCCAGTCCGCCCAGCACCGGCAGGGCCGACGCCAGCGGCGCGCGCTCCACCAGCACCTGCTGCACCAGCCAGGCAATGGCGGCGGCCTGGCCGATCAGCAGCGCCCCGGACAGGCTGATGCACAGCGCCGCCAGGCGCTGGCGGCCCCGGGCGGGCCGCGCCAGATCGGCCAGCCATGCAGTGCGGGCGCGCCGCTGGCGGGTCGTTTCGGCTTCCTGGGAAAGGCCGTCGGGGGTTGTTTCGGCAGCGCTCAAGAGGTCTTCACGGGCAACGGGGGACACACGGCATTGTAGGCGCAGGCAATAGCCGGCCCCTGCGGCCGGCAGTCGCAGTCTTCATCAGGTTGGCATACGATCAACCGGGTCACCTGTTCATACATTGATCTGGATCAAGGCTGTTTGAAGTAGTCGGTCACATCATTCACGTCGTAGACCACCCTTCCCGCCACCTGCAACGGCACTATCCAACGAGGTAGCCAGGCCATGATTGATCAGACAGTCGTAGAACTGTCGCGGCTGCAATTCGCGCTGACCGCGATGTACCACTTCCTATTCGTACCGCTCACCCTCGGCCTGTCCTTCATGGTGGCCATCATGGAGAGCGTGTACGTGATGACCGGCAAGGAGATCTGGCGCAGGATGACCCTGTTCTGGGGCGTCCTGTTCGGCATCAACTTCGCCATGGGCGTCGCCACCGGCATCGTGATGGAATTCCAGTTCGGCATGAACTGGTCCTACTACAGCCACTACGTGGGTGACATCTTCGGTGCGCCGCTGGCCATCGAAGGCCTGATGGCGTTCTTCCTGGAAGCCACCTTCGTCGGCCTGTTCTTCTTTGGCTGGAACCGCCTGAGCAAGGTCAAGCACCTGATGGTGACCTGGCTGATGGCGCTGGGCACCAACCTGTCGGCGATCTGGATCCTGATCGCCAACGGCTGGATGCAGAACCCGACCGGTGCGGTGTTCAACCCGGAAACCATGCGCATGGAAGTCGTCGACTTCATGGCGGTGGTGTTCAACCCGGTGGCACAGGCCAAGTTCGTGCACACCGTCAGCGCCGGGTACGTGACCGGTGCGGTGTTCGTGATGGCGATCAGCGCCCTGTTCCTGCTGCGCAACAAGCACAAGGACCTGGCCCGTCGCTCGTTCGCGGTGGCCGCAGCGTTCGGCCTGCTGTCCTCGCTGTCGGTGGTGGTGCTGGGTGACGAGAGCGGTTACGCCGCCAGCGAACACCAGAAGATGAAGCTGGCCGCGATCGAAGCGATGTGGGAGACCGAGCGTGCGCCGGCCGACTTCACCGCCTTCGGCATCCCCAACCAGCAGACCCACCAGAACGATTACGCGGTGAAGATCCCGTACCTGATGGGCCTGATCGCCACCCGCTCGTTGAACCAGCCGATTCCGGGCATCCTGGAGCTGGTCGAGCGTGCCGAACACCGCGTGCGTGGCGGCCAGCTGGCGTACGGTGCGCTGGAACGCCTGCGCGCCAACAAGAACGATGTCGAAGCGCGCGAGATGTTCGACCGCCACTGGCAGGACCTGGGCCACGGCCTGCTGCTCAAGCGCTACCGCGATGACATCCTCAACGCCACCCCGCAGGAGATCTCGCAGGCCGCGATGGATACCGTGCCGCGCGTGATGCCGCTGTTCTGGACCTTCCGCGTCATGGCCGGGCTCGGCTTCTACCTGATCGCCTTCTTCGCACTGGCCTTCTACTACTCGTGCCGCAACAACTTCCAGGACAAGCGCTGGTTCCTGAAGGTGGCCTTGTGGACGCTGCCGGCGCCGTGGATCGCGATCGAGTGTGGCTGGTTCGTGGCCGAGTACGGTCGCCAGCCATGGGCGGTTGATGGCGTGCTGCCGACCTTCTATGCGGCATCGGGCCTGGCCCTGCACGAAATCGTGCTGACCCTGGCCGGCTTCACCGCGATCTACACCGCGCTGATCGTGGTCGAGATCAAGCTGATGCTCAAGGCGATCCGCAAGGGTCCGGACGAGGTGCTGCCGTCGCTGCAGTCGCCCCAGCCGCATGCTTCCCACAATGCCTCGGCGCCGGCCGCCGGCCAGGCCTGAGGCAGGAGAACCAAGATGGATTTCATTCTTCTGGACTACACCACGCTGCGCGTGATCTGGTGGCTGCTGCTCGGCATCCTGCTGATCGGCTTCGCCGTGATGGATGGTTTCGACCTGGGCGTGGGCACGCTGCTGCCCTTCGTCGCCCGCAACGACGCCGAGCGCCGGCTGGTGATCAACACCATCGGCCCGGTCTGGGAAGGCAACCAGGTGTGGCTGGTGCTCGGTGGCGGTGCGATCTTCGCCGCCTGGCCGCCGCTGTATGCGGTCAGCTTCTCCGGGTTCTACCTGGCGATGTTCGTGATCCTGTTCGCGCTGATCCTGCGTCCGGTCGGTTTCAAGTTCCGCAGCAAGATGCCCAGCGAACGCTGGCGCAACACCTGGGACTGGGCGCTGTTCATCGGCGGCTTCATCCCGGCGCTGATCATGGGCGTGGCGGTGGGCAATGTGGTGCTGGGCGTGCCGTTCCACTTCGATGACAGCATGCGCATCTTCTACACCGGCTCGTTCTTCGGCCTGCTGATGCCCTTCGCGCTGCTGGCCGGCCTGCTCAGCGTGTCGATGCTGGTCGCGCACGGTGCCGCCATGCTGGTGATCAAGACCGACGGCCCGGTGGCCGAACGTGCGGCCCGCTTCGGCAGCATCGCGGCGATCATCGCCTTCGTGCTGTTCGCGGTCGGCGGTGCCTGGGTGGCCTTCGGCCTGCCGGGTTACCAGATCACCTCGCAGGTGGTCACCGATGGCGCCACCAACCCGCTGCTGAAGACCGCCGAACTCGGCGCCGCCGGTGGCTGGATGCGCAACTACAGCGCGATGCCGGCCACGATCCTGGCCCCGCTGCTCGGCCTGGCCGGACTGCTGGCCAGTGCGGTATTGCTGCGTGCCCGTCGCGGCGGCCTGGCCTTCATCGCCTCGGGTGCAGCGATCGCCGGCATCATCCTGACCGTCGGCTTTGCCATCTTCCCGTTCCTGCTGCCGTCCTCGAGCCAGCCCACCTCCAGCCTGACCGTGTGGGATGCCTCGTCCAGCCACCTGACCCTGTGGATCATGCTGCTGGCTACGGCGGTGTTCCTGCCGATCATCCTCGCCTACACCACCTGGGTGTACCGCGTGCTGAAGGGCAAGACCACCAGCGAAGAGATGGGCAACAACCCGAACGCTTACTGATGGCCGGTGTGCCGGCC
>NZ_JAPTFX010000199.1:0-6434 GCF_030985895.1 Stenotrophomonas sp. Sm6012
GCCGGCCAGCGGCCGGCACTACCTGCATGCGCTCAGTCCGGATCGCGCGATGCGCGGCGACCGAACCACCAGCCCACCAGCAGCTGCAGCGGCAGCGAGACCAGCAGGGAAACGACGAACCACATCGGGAAATCCGCGCCCACGCTCCACACCGCGTAGCCGCAGCCCAGCGCGATCAGCGACCAGATCGAGAAGCCATGCGAGCGCGGCCAGCAGGGCGCGTAATAAGTGGCAAAGGAGATGCCGGCGACGCCCCCGAGCACGCTGAACGCCAGGTCCCAGCCCAGCTGCACGCTGTTGTTGCCTGGCGACAGGCCCAGCAGCGGTGGCAGCCAGCTGGCGACGCTGCTGACCAGCGCGAGCGACAGTACGCCACCGATCAGGGCGACGATGGACAGGAACAGGGTCTTGAGCAGGCCGGGCATGCGCGCATTGTACGGCTGCGCAAAGCGCCTGCGCTTGCCGGCCAGCGGCCGGCGCTACCGGTGGATCGGCATGGCCGCCGTGCCCGTGGGAGAGGGGTACGGTGCACCGGCGGCCATGCACAGGCGGTCAGGCGGCGAAGTCGAGCACCACGCGGCCTTCGATGGTGCCCGCGTGCATGCGCGCGAACACGTCGTTGATGTTTTCCAGGCGATCGGTGCTGACCGTGGCGGCGACCTTGCCCTCGGCGGCAAACTGCAGCGACTCCTGCAGGTCCAGCCGGGTGCCGACGATCGAGCCACGCACGGTGATGCCGTTGAGCACCATGCCAAAGATATCCAGCGGGAAGTTGCCCGGCGGCAGGCCATTGAGCGAGACGGTACCGCCACGCCGGACCATGCCCAGCGCCTGCTCGAATGCCTTCGGCGAAACGGCTGTGACCAGCGCACCGTGGGCACCGCCGATCTCCTTCTTCAGGAAGGCGGCCGGATCGGTGGTGCGTGCGTTGACGGTGACCTGGGCACCCAGCTGCCGCGCCAGCACCAGTTTGTTGTCATCCACGTCCACCGCGGCCACGTTCAGGCCCATCGCACGGGCGTACTGCACCGCCATGTGGCCGAGGCCGCCGATGCCGGAGATCGCCACCCAGTCACCGGGCCTGGTGTCGGTGACCTTCAGGCCCTTGTAGACGGTCACGCCGGCGCACAGTACCGGCGCGATCTCGACGAAGCCCACTTCCTTCGGAAGCAGGCCGACATAGTTGGCATCGGCCAGTGCGTACTCGGCGAAGCCGCCGTTGACCGAGTAACCGGTGTTGCGCTGCGTCTCGCACAGCGTCTCCCAGCCACCCAGGCAGTGTTCGCAATGGCCACACGCCGAGTACAACCAGGGGATGCCGACCCTGTCGCCTTCCCTGACGTGCCCTACCCCGCCTCCCACGGCCACGACGTGCCCCACGCCCTCGTGGCCGGGGATGAATGGCGGGTTCGGTTTCACCGGCCAGTCGCCCTCGGCGGCGTGCAGGTCGGTGTGGCAGACGCCGCAGGCCTCGATCTTGACCAGTACCTCGCCCGCCCCCGGGCGCGGTACCGAGACTTCCTCGATCACCAGTGGTTTGCCGAACTCACGCACGACAGCGGCCTTCATGGTTGGATTCATGTCCGGATCTCCGTAGTGCGCTTGCCCACAGAATGACGCCGGCCCGGGGCCGGCGCTTTGATCACGATCAAACCTTTGACGATTCGTGCCGCCGGTTCAGCTGGCCAGCACCGAGGCCTCGCGGGCCAGGCGCTCGATGGTGTCCCAGTCACGGGTCTGCAGCAGCGCCGGGGTGGTCAGCCACGAACCGCCCACGCACAGCACGTTGGGCAGGTGCAGGAACTGCGGCGCGGTCTGCGCGCTGATGCCGCCGGTCGGGCAGAAGCGCACGTCGGCGAACGGCCCGTGCCAGGCCGCCAGCAGCGCGGCACCGCCGGCCTGCACTGCCGGGAAGAACTTGAAGGTGTCACGGCCGTGCTCCAGGCCCAGGATCAGGTCCGAAGCCGTGGCAGCGCCAGGCAGGTACGGCAGGTCGGCATCGCGCGCCGCCGCATACAGCGTCGCCGTTGCACCGGGTGACACCGCGAAACGCGCGCCGGCCTGCCTGGCCGCCTGCATCTGCGCGGCGTTGAGCACGGTGCCGGCACCGATCACCGCATCCGGCACCGCCTCGACCATCGCCTTGATGGCATCCAGTGCCTGCGGCGTGCGCAGGGTCACTTCGATCACCGGCAGGCCGCCGCGGAACAGCGCCTGGGCCACGTTGACCGCTTCATTCACATCTTCGGGGGTGTACACCGGAATCACCGGTGCCAGCTTCAGCAGCGCGCGCAGGCGCGGATCAGCGGCGGACATCGAATCGCTCCTCGCCCAACAGGGCCAGCACGTCAGCTTCGCTGACAGGATTGAAATCGCCGGGAATGGAGTGCTTCAACGTCCCGGCGGCCAGGCCGAAACGCACGGTGGCGTCGGCATCAAGGCCGCACAGGATGCCATGCAGGATGCCGGCCGCGAAGGCATCACCGCCGCCGATGCGGTCGACAATGCCCTGCAGATGGCGCGGCGGGGCGTGCGCGCGCGTCCCGTCACGACCCAGCAGCAACGCGCCCATCGCATGATGGTCCACGCTCAGCACCTGCCGCTGTGTGCATGCCATCCATTGCAGTTGCGGGAATGCACTGAACGCGGCGGTTGCAGCCGCATCGATCCGCTCCATCACCTCGGGCTGACTGAAGCGCGTGCCCAATACGACTTCCATGTCGCGATAGTCGGCGAACACGATGTCAGCCTGCGCGAACAGCTCGCGCAACACCACTTGGGCATCTCCGCCCCAGCGCTGCCAGAGCCGGGGCCGGAAATTGCCGTCGAAGGAGACCCGGACACCGGCCTGTCGAGCCGCGCATGCCGCCGCCAGCGTGGCGGCCGCCACCTCCGGTCCCAGTGCCGGGCTGACACCGGATACATGCAGCCACTGTGCACCCTGCAGCAGGGCGGGCCAGTCATAGTCAGCCGCGGTGCTGCGCGCGAACGCCGAATCGGCGCGGTCATAGACCACTTCGCTGGCACGCTGGACCGCGCCGGTGGTGAGGAAGTACAGCCCCATGCGTGCGTCCGGTACTTCGCGCACATGACGGGTATCCACGCCGTGCCGGCGCAGTTCGCCCAGCGCATGGGCACCCAGCGGATTGCCCGCCACCGCACCCACCATCGCCACGTGATGTCCCAGCCGGGACAGCGAGACACCTACGTTTGCCTCGGCGCCACCCACATGAACCTGCAGCTGTGGCGATTGCAGCAGCAGCTCGTGGCCGGGCGCGCCCAAGCGCAGCAACAGCTCACCGAAACAGACGATACGACCCATATCAGCTCCTTCACGCGCGCCACCAGCATGGGACACTGCATGGCATGTAGGTGGACCACGCGAGGGGCGTGGCAATTGACTATCGGTGTCATTCTAGACCGAGTTTGCCTTGAACGTGCTTGGTCATGATGTCGAAAGCATTGTCCCGCAAGCATCTTGGAGACATTACAGATCTGTTGCGGTGCAAGATGCCCGATCCCAATCGTGCTGCTAACGTCGCCTTTGACCAGCGGTGTCATTCCGCTATACAGCCGCGATACCAGACCTTTGGGAGAGGGGAAAGGCATGCAATCTCGGATCCATGGAAAAAAGACACCGGTTACCTTGCTGGCGATGGGCGTTGCACTGGCCCTGTCGGCAAACGCGACCGCCCAGCAGCAGACCGCTACCGACCTGGACACGGTGAATGTCACCGGCTACCGCGCCAGCGTCGAGAAAGCCCTGGACATCAAGCGTGGCGAGGCCGGCGTGGTCGATGCCATCGTCGCCGAGGACATCGGCAAGTTCCCCGACCTCAATCTGGCCGAATCGCTGCAGCGCATCCCGGGCGTGGTGATCACCCGCGAAGCCGGTGAGGGTCGCAACATTTCGGTGCGCGGGCTAGGCCCGGATTTCACCCGCGTGCGCATCAACGGCATGGAGGCGCTGACCACCGTGGGTGCCGGTGACCAGAGCGGCGGTACCAACCGTGGCCGTGGCTTCGACTTCAATGTGTTCGCTTCGGACCTGTTCTCGCAGCTGCTGGTTCGCAAGACGGCCTCGGCCGACGTGGAAGAAGGATCGCTGGGCGCCACGGTCGACCTGCGCACCGCGCGCCCGTTCGACTATGACGGCTTCACCTTCGCCGCCAGTGGCCAGGCCGGCTACAACCAGATGGCTGAAAAAGCCGACCCGCGATTGGCCGCGCTGATCTCCAACACCTTCGCCGATGGCACCTTCGGCGCGCTGCTGTCGGTGGCCTACTCCGAGCGCCAGGTGCTGGAGGAGGGCTCCAACACCGGACGCTGGGCCAATGGCCCCAGCAACGGCAACTTCGCCGCGTCCTCACCGTTTGCCGCAGCGCGTGCGGCCGATGTCTTCCACCCGCGCTTCCCGCGCTATGTACAGATGGAGCACGAGCAGAAGCGCCTGGGCGTGACCGGCTCGCTGCAGTGGAAGCCCAGCACCGCCACCGAAGTCTCGCTGGACGTGCTGTACTCGAAGATCGATGCCACCCGCGATGAGCAGTACATCGAAGCGATCTCCTTCAGCCGTGGCAGCAGCAGCACGCCGCGCCTGGTCGGCAAGCCGAGCACCATCGTCAAGAACGGCGAGATCCGCAACGGTGCGCTGCTGTACGGCGAATTCGACAACGTCGACATCCGCACCGAGAACCGCCACGACGAGTGGAGTACCGAGTTCAAGCAGATCAGCCTGAACGGCCAGCACCGTTTCGGTGATGATTTCACCGTGTCCGGCAAGCTGGGCATCTCGCGCTCCAGGCACGAGAACCCGGTGCAGACCACGGTCATCATGGACAAGTACGACGTCAAGGGTTACAGCTACGACTACCGTGGCAACAGCCGTTTCCCGATCCTCAACTACGGCATCGACCCGACCGATCCCAATGGTTGGGAGCTGGCCGAAATCCGTTTGCGCCCGCAGTACGTGGACAATGATTTCGACACCGGCCAGATCGACTTCAACTGGAACATCAGCCCCGGCTTCCGACTGAAGGGCGGCGTGCTGGCCAAGGACTACACGTTCAAGACCACCGAGCTGCGCCGCGCCAGCGAACTGGCCGTGCCCACCTTCGCCAACGGCAGCCGCATCGTGCCGGTGGACATGACCAGTCCCGCCGGCCTGAAGGGCATCAACGGCAACCCGTCCAACTGGGTGGTGCCGAACCTGGACGCGATCGCCGACCAGTTCGACATCTACAGCAACAGCGGCATCTACGCCGTCGCACCGCGCGCCAACAACGTGCGCAGCGTGGAAGAGAAGGATCGCGGTGTGTACCTGATGGGCGAGTTCAGCACCGAGGTCGGCTCGCTGCCGCTGTCGGGCAACGTCGGCGTGCGTTACGTGCGCACCAAGCAGTCGTCCACCGGGCTTTCCACGCTGGCCAGTGGCACCACCTCGACCACCGCCACCCGCACCTACGACGACACCCTGCCTTCGTTCAACCTGGTGGCCGAGGTCACGCCTGATTTCCTGATCCGCCTGGGCGCGGCCAAGGTGATGACCCGTCCGGGCCTGGGTAGCCTGACGCCCGGTGCAACAGTGGCCGTGGCCGGCGGTGCACGTACCATCTCCAGCGGCAATCCCAACCTGGACCCGACGCGCGCCACCAACGTCGACCTGGGCTTCGAGTGGTACTTCGCTGAAGGTGCGATGGCCGGCCTGGGCCTGTTCTACAAGGACATCGAGACCTCCGTGCAGACCCTGCGCGAGAACCGCCCGTACACCGACAGCGGCCTGCCCGCCGAACTGCTGATCGGTACCGGCGCCTCGCCCACCGACGATTTCACCTTCACCCGCCCGGTCAACACCCCCGGTGGTGAACTGTACGGTGCAGAAGCCAACTACACGCAGCCCTTCACTTTCCTGCCGGGCAAGTGGTCCAACCTCGGTGTGCAGTTGAACTACACCTGGGTGGAATCGAAGATCCAGTACATCAACTCGGCCGGCCAGCCGGTGATGAAGAACGATCTGCTGGGGCTGTCCAAGTCGTCCTGGAACGCGACGTTGTTCTACGAAGGCGAAACCTTTGCCGGTCGCGTCTCGGCCACCAACCGCGACGACTACCTCACCCAGGTACCCGGCCAGGAAACCGGCTTCAACCTGGACGGCTACCACGGCATGACCGGTACCACGGTCATTGATGCCTCGATCCGCTACAAGATCAGCGATCAGCTGGAACTGAGCCTGGAAGGCATCAACCTGACCAACGAAGCGTCGGACGAGTGGGTGTACTCGCCGGCGACCGGCCGCCTGCCGCTGCAGTACACCGAAACCGGCCGCCAGTTCCTGCTCGGCGTGCGCTACAAGTTCTGAGCAACGCCGGCGAGTACACCCACTCGTCCGCCGCTTCGTTGGTCAGGTTGATGCCTTCCAGGCTCAGTTCCAGCTG